>JAUZOH010000030.1 GCA_030706565.1 Bacteroidota bacterium
AGTGTTAAACTAAACCATAATGTACATATTTTGTCTAAACATAAAACAATTAAATTTCTTCATCATGAAAAAAGCCATTTTATTGTTATCATTGGGTTTGTTCATTGCCTTTTCAGCAGGGGCACAGACTCCGGTTACAACATCTACCAGTACAAGCGCTGGCAGTTCAACTCAGAAACAGTTGAAAAGGGACAGGCACAGCAGGAATCTGGAACAAAAGGAAGTCAATTCCGATAAAAAAGCATTGCGTCAGGATAGAAAAGCCAGAAATCTTGACCAGAAAGAAGTTAATACAGATAAAAAGGATTTGAGGGTTGACCGCAAGAATATCCATAAGGATAAAGTTGAGGGGGCTACTGCCGGCCAATTAAAAGCTGACAGAAAGGATATCCGGGGCGATAAAAAAGAATTGAAGCAGGATGCCAAAGACAGAAACCAGGATCAAAAGTCGGTTAATGCCCAGAGGAAAGAATTAAATAAAGACAGGATCCAAAGGAATAAGGCCCAGAAAAAAGTAAATAAAGATAAACAGGCCTTCTAATATAAAATGAGATTAAAAAACGTTTGATTTTGTTATTTTTTTCTGATCATAAAAGCCGTATGTCGCGATGATATACGGCTTTTAAATTTTAATTTATAAGCCATAACTAAATATTTCTCTGTACGGAAAAAATTTAACGTCCGTGATTTATTGGCTTTCAACCCCATACCTTACCAAATGGGATAAAACAGGCCGGTGATTCATTAAAAAGTTCCAGGACTTTACTCCATCAAGCGTTTAAAACAAATCTTTTGTGGTTAAAAGTATTTTTTGCGTCTCTGCGCCTTTGCGTGAAACACATTTCTCGCAAATGACGCCAAGTCGCCAAGATAAATGGAAAACCAAACCATTTAAAACCACTTCAAACTACTTCAAACCATTTATCTTCTATGCCAGTGTCATAATATTCATTTACGCTGAGATCCGCTGAGAAAAAACTGATTCTCACGGAGTAATATCATGAAGCAGTATCCCGTTATTATCCCTTTTTACTTCTTGCAAAACTTCAATAAAATATTATTGTTATACGGAGAACTACTGAGCTAAGAGGAGAAACGCCGGGATTCATTTACTGACCTGAACAAATTTCACCTAAATATCTATCCACCTTGTTTTCTACCTGATCAGTGTTTTATTCGCAAACATGTTTATTTCATAGAAATTAAATAAAATTGAGTGTAAAGACTTAATTAACTTTTGGTCGTATTAATTGGCTTTAGTTTTTAGCTTTTATTACTAAAGATTCTTTTTAATTCATTATCCAGGGATTTTGTATTTTCATCAGATTTACCTTCCCAATTTCCAAGTATTCTGCCGTTGACATCTATTAAGATTGTTCGGGGAATTGGTGCATAAGGATAATCAAATGTGGGTTGTTCGTTAATTGTTAGTCCGTTACGGAAAACTGTTCCAATTTGATGCCACATTCCAGTGCCATCTTGATTTATTGCGGATATCCATGATTCTTTACTTATATCCATACATGCAATTGCTATTATTTCAAGGCCTTTTGAATGATATTTTGTGTAAAGCGATTTTAAATGAGGGATACTTTGACGACAATATAAACAAGTACTTGACCAAAATTCTAACATTACTGTATTTTTCCCTTTAAACTGCGAAAGAGTAATTGAATCTCCATTCAGGTCAATAGCTTTAAAGTCTGTGGCAAATTCTCCAACTGTGGTATTTTGATGTTGTTTAATATGCCCCTGAGCCATTCTGCCCCATCTGCTTTTTTGAATACCAACATTTAAACCATTGTAAATATTTTTTAATGAATCGGGAGAAATTTTAAGAGAACATAAATAATATGGGGTAAGATAAGAATTGGGGTTTTTAGTAACGAAGTTTCGCAAAACAGAATCTTTATTATTGGTAGATTCAAGAATCTTATTCAGATTATCTAATTCTTTTTGAGAATTAGAACCAGAAAGATTAATACTCATAGATTTGTTTTGGTGAATTGTGGCTATTAATTTTCCTGGTTCTAAATAAATGGTAACACTGTTTGAGGTGCTTCCATCAATTATTGAACCTCTCGTGGGCTCTTCTACTGTTCCTTGGAAAGTAAATTCGCCATTTCTTATTTTAGCCGTATCCTCATGGTATTTTATACCAAAACCATAACTTAAAATTATTTTACCTGTATCCTGACCGATAATTTTTCCTGTGAGAAAGAAGTTGTTTGCATCTTTTCCCCTTTGGTTCTGGCATGATAGTGATATGCCAATAATTATTAGGCTTACCAAAAATAAATTTTTCATGTTTTTAAGGTTTTAGTGAATAATATTTAAGAAATATATGCTAACAAACTTACGTCTATTCTCTTTTTAGCCATATCCATTTATCACAAAGGAAATAATATAATATTATTTTATGTTAAATGTCGAAATATTATTTATAAAAAACAAATTATTTGCTGATTTATTGTTCGCGCATGGTCATAAAAAAAGCCGCTCCGGATGAAGCAGCTTTTCTATTATTTATCGGATTTTTAGTGTTTGTACAATCCCAAATCCTTTAATTCTGAACTCATGATGTAATCCAGTTTATCTTTATTTTCGGATTTGCCGGTTTTGATAAACAGCTCGGCTGAATTCTTGTATTCCGGATCGCGCATGGCATCCAAAATTAAAAGATAACCGATTACGATGTTGCCGATCATTTCGACCAAGCGGCGGGCATGGAAATCAAGGAATTCATTGTCGTTAACGGAATGGACCTTGTTCAGTGCCTGTTCATATTCGGCGGTCATATCCATCAAAATACGTTTGAGGTAATCGAATTCCGGTTTGTTGACCGTTTTTTCGTACTCATCTTTGATGTGCGAGAGGAACGCCCCCGTTGTAACGCCACGAATAGCAGCAACTACCTGTAATTGTGAAGTGCCTTCATAAATTGAAGTAATACGTGCATCACGGTATATCCTTTCAACCGGGAAATCATGCATGAATCCTGTACCTCCGTGTACCTGAATAGCGTCATAAGCCAGGCGGTTACAGCCTTCACTTGAGAAAAGCTTCAGCAACGGAGTATAGGCATCGGCCAGTTTCTGGTATTTTTTGAATTCATTACGTTCTTCTGGTTCAAGCTTGCGCTTGTTTGAGATGAAGGAGTAAGCTTTGTAAATGTCTACGAAACGGGCTGTCTCATACAAAAGGGTACGCATGGCCTGTGTTTTCACCTTCATGTTGGTGAGGATTTCGTAAACGGCAGGGAATTGAATGATAGGTTTTCCAAACTGCAAACGTTCGCTGGCGTATTTTTCAGCTTCGCGTAAAGCGGCTTCAGCAATTCCTACTGATTGTGCTCCAATACCCAGACGGGCTGAGTTCATCAGAGACATTACATATTTGATCAGTCCCATTTTACGGTCGCCCAGCAATTTTGCGGGAGCGTCTTTGAATACCAGTTCGCAGGTAGGCGAGCCTTTGATACCCATTTTGTGTTCGATACGGCGGACAGTGAAACCTCCGTCTTGACGATCATAAATAAAGAGTGAAATACCGCGGGCATCGGTAGTGCCTTCTTCGCTACGGGCCATTACCAGGGAAATGTCAGAATCACCATTGGTGATAAACCTTTTCACACCGTTAAGTACCCAGGTTTTACGTCCTTCGTCCCAGGTGGCTTTCAGCTGGATAGCCTGAAGATCGCTGCCTGCATCAGGTTCGGTAAGGTCCATGGAAGCCGTAGCTCCTTTGTTGATCCTGGGCAGGAATTCGTCTTTCAGCTCATCGCTGCCGAATTCATGAATGGTCTCAGCGCAATCCTGCAAACCCCAGATGTTGACAAAACTTGCATCGGCACGTGATACCATTTCTGCTGCCATGCAGTAAGGAACAATAGGAAAGTTCAGCCCGTCATATTTACGGGGCAAGGTCATGCCATAAAGTCCGGCCTGGACAACCTCGTCAAAATTTTCTTGGGTTCCTTTAGCGTAAACCACATGATTATTTTCTATAACGGGACCTTCTTCATCAACCGATTTCGCGTTATTGGCAATGGTGTCGCCGCTAATGCTGCCCACCAGGTCAAGTACCTTGTCATAGCTGTCGATTGCATCTTCATAATCGAGCGGACAATAATCGTACACGCATTTTTCGGCAAAATCCTCTTCCTTCAATGAAACGATCTTTTTCATTAAAGGGTGGGTAAGATGGAATTTTAAGTCTTTATTATCGGAATAAAAATTTGCCATGATTTTTCTTATTTATTTATTATTCAAGTAACTTGAAACAGCCTTTACTTCAGGTTGTCCACTGCGTCACTACATTATTTGGAATGCTTTTTATAGTACTTGATCATTTTCGGGATGACCATGTTCAAGTCGCCTATAATTGCATAGTCAGCAATTTGGTTGATGGGGGCATTCTTATCGGTGTTGATAGAAATAATCATTGCTGATTCCATCATCCCCGCACGGTGCTGAATTTGTCCGGAAATACCGCAGGCAATGTATAATTTGGGGCGTACGGTAACACCGGTCTGGCCGATCTGGCGTTCGTGTTCAATGAATCCGGCATCAACGGCAGCCCTTGAACCGCCAACTTCGCCGCCCAACACTTCTGCCAGGTCAAACAGCAATTGGAAGTTTTCTTTTGATCCAACGCCATAACCACCGGAAACGATGATGTTGGCTGATTTTACATTAACCTTGCTTTTTTCAATTTCGCGTTCTATGATTTCAAGAACGAAATCTTCAGGTTTTAAAATTTTGGAAACGTCAATCTTTTTGGATTCTCCACTGTAACGGGTATCGAGAACTTCTTTCTTCATAACCCCTTCACGTACAGTAGCCATTTGCGGGCGAGTTTCAGGGTTTACGATGGTAGCCAGGATGTTCCCACCGAAAGCCGGACGGATCTGATAAAGCAGGTTCTGATATTCCTTGCCTGTCTTGTGGTCGGTATGATCGCCAATCACAAGGCTTGTACAATCGGCTGTTAATCCGCAGCGTAATTCGGATGCGATACGGGGTGCAAGATCACGGCCATTGGAAGAGGCTCCAAATAAAACGATCTGAGGTTTCTCTTCTTTAATCAGATTGCTGAGAATTGAAGCATGGGGAAGGGTACGGTAAGGATAGAGTTCCTTGTCATCAGCAGTGTGAAGAATATCTACGCCGTATGGGAAAACCTGTTTACCTACCTCATTGAGGCTGGAGCCAATAACAACTGCTTCGAGTTTGCATTTCAGGTCATTAGCCAGACTCCGGCCCTTGGTTAAAAGTTCAAGGCTAACGTCAGCTACGATGCCTTCTTCTATTTCACAATATACTAATATGTTGTTCACGACAAAATATTTTAATATTAATAATAAACCATTTGAAATTAACCAATGGTGTGATTGGTGATGAGTTCTGCCATCAGATTTTCAATGGAGGCATCATCAGGCTGAAGGACCTGTGATTCTTTTGCAGTAAATACTACATTTTCCACTTTCTTAACTTTTGTAGGCGAGCCGGTCAGTCCGAGATAGTCTTCTCTTGTTTCGAAATCGGCTACGCTCCATTCATCCAGGTGCAGATATGTCCTGGTTTTGTGAAGTTGGATATAATCTTCGCTGGCATCCTGTAATTCGCTGGCAGTACGCGCATGTTTGTATTTCATCAGGAATTTGGCGTTACGTGCCCTGCAGGCAGGAGCAGAACTGTGAACGGTTATCAGAACCGGGAAAGTTGAGGAAACAACTTCTACACCTCTTTCCAGACGGCGTTTAACCGTTATTTTTTGATCAGTGCAATCGATTACCTCTTCGGCATAAGTAATTTGAGGCATAGCCAGTTTTTCGGCAACCTGTGGCCCGACCTGCGCGGTATCCCCATCAATAGCCTGACGGCCGCAAAGCAATATGTCAAAAGGCTGGAGCTTCCTTAATGCACAAGAAATGGTGTAAGAAGTTGCCAAGGTATCTGAACCGGCAAATTTGCGGTCGCAAAGTAAAATTCCGCCATCAGCACCGCGATACATGGCTTCCCTGATGACTTCGGCAGCTCTTCCGGGCCCCATGGTGACTAAGGTAATGGTGGTTTCCGGGTATTTGTCTTTTAAGCGTAGTGCCTGTTCTAATGCATTTAAATCTTCCGGATTGAAAATAGCAGGTAATGCAGCACGATTCACCGTTCCGTCGGCTTTCATGGCGTCTTTCCCGACATTTCGGGTGTCGGGAACCTGCTTGGCCAGAACAATGATTTTAAGTCCCTTCATGGATATCAGTTAAAATGATTGAATAAGTAATAAATTATGGAATTTTAACCGCTTGACGTTACAACCATTAATAAATCAGGCCTTTACGCAGCAATCAAAATTTTAATCCAAAAAATTAAAGGGCAAATATAAATAAAGAAGAGAAGAAAACAAGAAAAGAAATTTTTTATGGTCAATTGTTTGTGCTATTGGTCTTCTTATTTTTTCTTCAATATTAGGGTTCAGGTTGGCATGATTCTGATTCAGATAAAATTTCTATTTGAGTAAAATTCATTCCGGAATAAAACTTACCCTCTGGTTAGCTTTTCTCCTGAGAAAGATTTTTGTCCAAAAAAACAATAATTATAATACAGATTATCAAAAAAATAGTATTTTTAATCAAAGAACGGTTGTTCTGTGATACATATACGAGATGATTTTTTTTACGACTGAAATTTCAGCATTTCAGTCTAAAAATTATGCGTCTTGAAGATTGTAATGGTTTGTAGTTTTGTTAAATTAAATCATATAGTCATGACATTTATTCAAATTTATTTTCAGGCTTTATTGGTTTTTCTTTTGTTGATGTTTGCCTTATGGCTGATCAGCATTTATTTTAAAAATACCAGTATAGTCGATTTTTTCTGGGGATTGGGATTCGTGGTCATTTGTGCATTTTACTTTGTAAAGACAGTAGGCTTTGGACCCCGGAAATTTTTGTTGATGTTTTTAGTTGCTACATGGGGGATCCGCCTTTCGTCCTATCTTATCTGGAGAAGTATCCGGCAGGGCGAGGATTTACATATTCAAAATTTAAAGAAGAAAATAGAAGGAAATCGTTTGAAATGGATTTTATTTTTAAAAACCTGCATCATATATGGTATATTAATGTGGCTGATTTCTGCGCCACTTCTGGGTGCCCAGTTTTCTGATTCCGACTATTCTTTCAATATTTTAGATCTGATCGGATTTATGTTATGGATTGCAGGAATGATTTTTGAAACCGTTGCAGATATTCAGATGGCCCGGTTTAAAACTGAAAGGAAAGATAAAAACAGGCTTATGGATAGAGGTTTATGGAAATATTGCCGGCACCCGAATTATTTTGGCGATGCCATGGTTTGGTGGGGATATGGTTTTTTATGCCTGGCCGCAGGAAGTGATTTCCCGGTCCTGGGTTCTGTTTTGATGACCTTCATGATCGTCAAAGTTTCCGGAGTAGCTATGCTTGAAAAAAATTTAAAGGAAACAAAGCTGGGATATGCGGATTATATGTCTAGAACAAATGCCTTTTTCCCCTGGTTCCCCAAAAAGTAATGATAATTAATGAAGCCCCTTCTAAATTGTTGTTGCAGTAATTTGAAAATCGTAATCTTATAACTAAGTGCCTTTAAAAGAATAAATTTAACAGAAATAATACTGGCAATATATTGCTGATATTGGGAATTTTTATGTTAAGAAAAAATATTAGCTAGTTTTGATAATAAAAAATAATTTTTAATCGTTATATAAACTTAATTATAACATAAATGTTATAAATTTTTTAGTATGCAAGAGAACTATTTGCCACTTCAACATTTGAAGACAAATTGGACTTTTGCTAAAAAGAGGGGTATAGTATTATCCCATTTCCCATTTCCCATTTGATTAATAAATAATTAGCAGTCTAATAACAAACTGATTTATTTATTTTAAGAAGCCTGTCATTTATAATCCTGTTGATGATATGCATTAATTTTTAATATTTTAATTAAAATTTATGAAATCTTTTTTTATTTTATTATTGTGTTTGGTCATTTCTTTGCCCGGAATGTCGCAAAATAAGTTCATTAACTACCGGGTTAGTGGACAGGTTATAGAAAAACTAAGTGGGAAAAGTATCCCTTATGCTACGGTAACTTTAAAAAATGACAGTACCAAGGAAAAAATCATGCTGGCCAGCGATGCTTCAGGCCGTTTTACCATTCAGGCCGGAAAGGCACGCAAATATACACTGATCCTTTCTTCAGTAGGTTATACGGAAGTTCATATTCCCATAAGTATTAAAGATGAATTAACTAATCTGGGTTCTCTTGCTATGGAAGAGGGAGTGGAATTGAAGACTGTTACTATCACCGCCCAGAAACCTCTGGTCAAGGTAAATGTTGACAAGATCACATATAGTGTGGAATCTGACCCTGAATCGCAAACCAACAATACGTTGGAGATGCTTCGTAAAGTACCCCTTATAACTGTTGATGCTGAGGACAATATAACCCTGAAAGGGCAGTCGAATTTCAAAGTGCTGGTTAATGGCAAAAGTTCCTCAATGATGTCAAATAATCTGAAGGATGTACTCAAAAGCCTTCCGGCTAATACAATAAAAGACATTGAAGTTATCACCAATCCTTCCTCGAAATATGATGCAGAAGGGGTTGGGGGAATCATTAATATAATCACTGCAAAAAAAACATTTAGCGGATACAACGGAAGTGTAAGTGCTGGAATGGATTCCAGGGGAAGTCTTAACGGAAGCCTTTACCTGGCTGCAAAAATTAATAAATTCAGTTTTTCAGCCCGTTATTATGCCAATCAGTTTAAACAACCCAGTACTAAAAATACCAGCAATGGAGAATACTATAATAATACAGACTATCACTTTTTGAATTCCTCTGGCAGCAGTATTTACAAAGGCCTTTCCAACGGTTTTTCAGGGGAGGCAAGTTATGAGGTCGACTCATTGAACCTGATCAGTCTTTCTTTTTGGGGATATGATGGTTCCTACCGAAGCAATAATTTCAGTGAAACCAAATATTATAATACTGGCAGGGATATAACCCGGTGGTATCAGAATAATTACGAGAGTAAGAATTCCTATGGCTCGCTTTCCGGAAGTATAGATTATCAGAAAACCTATAAAAAACCGGATAAATCTCTTACTTTTTCCTACAAACTTGACAACAATCCCAATGCTACAAACAGTACTTCTGATATAGCTGGTTTGTCCAATTATCCCTCGTATCAACAAAGGTCTCATAATAATGCGAATGGTCGCGAACAAACCATTCAGGTCGATTACTATGATCCTTTAACCAAAATCCACCAGATAGAAGGGGGAATGAAATTTATTTTGCGGCAAAATACCAGCAATTCTGATACTTATCGCAATTCTGTAGAATTAAATAATGGCAATGATTTGGATTACGATCAATATATTCTTGGTGCTTATGCCGGTTATGTTTTTAAATTGAAAAAATTCAGCACGAAAACGGGTTTAAGGTTGGAACGTACCTGGAACGACGGGAAATCAAGGGCTAATGGTAATAATTACGATTTTACAAACAGACTTTTCAATCTGGTACCTTATATTACCATCGCCTATATGCCCAAGGAAGGGCAAACGTTAAAAGCTTCATATACTCAACGGCTTTCACGTCCCGGTATATGGTATCTGAATCCATACGTCAATAATGTTGATTCTATGAATATCAGTTATGGAAATCCTTCATTGGTGGCTGAAGTTTCACACTCCTTTGAATTGGGATATAGTATTTTTACTCCTAAGTTCAATTTTTCGGTCTCTTCCTCCGCTTTCTTTGTAAATAATTCTATAGAAAACATTTCAAAAGTACAATCAAATGGAGCTGTAGTTACTACTTATGAAAATATTGGGAAAGATCAGAACTATGGGTTAAATATTTATGGCTCTTACCGTGCGGGTGTGAAATTTAATATTTATTTCAACGGTGGCGCTAATTATAGCAAACTTGAAGCCAACAATGGTTATTCCATCAATAACGAAGGTTTTAATTACATGGGCTCTTTGGGAGGTCAGGTGACCTTGTGGAAAAACGGGACATTGAACGCTAATGGCGGTATCTATTCACCCAATATTATGCTCCAGGGAAAATCAACTTCTTTCTTTTATACTGGCATAGGCCTTTCGCAATATCTTCTGAAACGTAAGCTGATTTTAAGCCTGTCTGCAAGGGATCCATTCTGGCACGAAAAGAAGTTTACCTTTGAATCTAAAGACCAGACATTTTATGTTCAATCTAAAACCACCCGTCTGGCCCAAACCTTCCGTTTTAACATAACTTACAATTTTGGGAAAATGAACCTGGAGGTTAAGAAAGCACGCCGGGGCATTCAGAATGATGATTTGAAGAGCGGGGGAAGCAGTCAGGGAGGAAGTAATTAATAACCGGGACATGTCTGGGGAATGAGAGAACTTCCTTTCTTATTCCCCAAATCTATAACCTATTCCTGATTCGGTAATAATTAGCGAAGGACGTGAGGGATCGGTCTCGATCTTCTTGCGTACCTGCGCAATAAAAACCCTGAGATATTGGGTCTGGTCAATATAACCTTGCCCCCAGACTTCCCTCAAGATATATTGATGGGTTAATACCTTTCCTGAATTTTTTGCAAGCAGGGCAAGTAAGGCGTATTCTGTAGAGGTGAGTTTTAGGGTTGTACCGCCCTTTTTTACTGTATGACTGGAAAGGTCAACGGTTAAATTGGAAAAAGTCAATATGGGATTTTCCTTTTCTCCCTGCTGGATAAAACGGAATGCTGCCCTTATGCGCGCAAGCAATTCTCCCGTGCGGAATGGTTTGGTGAGGTAATCATTGGCCCCGCTGTCGAGGGCACGGATGATATCTTCTTCGGAATTTCTGACGGAAAGAACAATAATCGGCCCGTTAAACCACTCCCTTAATTTTTTTAAGACACTCTGACCATCTTCGTCCGGCAATCCCAAATCGAGAATGATCAGGGCCGGATTGTTGGTGGCTGCGGCCATTAATCCTTCCTTTGCGTTGGTTGCTTCGCAAACTTTATATTCATTTACATTTAAAGTGATTTCCAGCAACCGACGGATTTGAACCTCGTCATCAATGATCAATATTAGATTCTCATTACTACTCATTCGTTTTGTTTAAATTAAATTCCGGTAAGTCAGAGGGTATTTTGACTGTGATGACGGCCCCTCCGTGTTGCCTGTTTTTGATCTGCACCGTCCCGTTGTGGGCTTCAACAAATCCTTTTACGATGGATAAGCCCAGACCTGTCCCTCCTGTTTTAGAACTTTCCAGCCTGTAAAATTTATTCAGTACAAAGGGTAGGGTTTCTGAAGGAAATCCGGTTCCCCTGTCCATTACCTGCATGACAAAATTGGGCTTATCGTAATACATTTTAATGCGAATGGTCGATTTCTCCGGTGCGTGTTGGGTTGAATTGAATACCAGGTTGTGCAAAACCTGCTCAATCAACCCAAAATCAAATTTCACCAAAGGCATATCCTCGGGAATGACTATTTCTGCTGTAAAATTCTGAAGTTCGTTTTTTAAATTTTCGGTTACGGTATATGCTAAATCGTGGACATCGTACCAGTCAAGGCGAGGTGTGATCCTTCCTGATTCAAGCCTTGACATATTAAGGAGATTCTCAATCAATCTGTTTAAACGCCGGGATGCAGTATAGATTTCCGAACACAAACTGGACGAAGTTTTTTTATCAAACTCTGTGGACAGGAGGGAATCTGAAGCGCCCATGATGGTGGCAATGGGAATCCTCAATTCATGTGAAATAGAATTGAACAAGGTTTTGTAAAGCTTGTCGGATTCATTGAGAATAGAAGCCCTAAGGGCCATCTCGTTGAGAAACTCCCGTTCAAGTGCGTTGATTATTTGGGTTTTGAAATTATCCCAGAATAATTCTTCATCGTGGGTGAAGGCTTTTTCATGTTTGATGGCTGCAACTCCCAGGCGAAGCCTTGCCCCGTTAAGCGGGTAAAAAGTCAGATCGGTAGAAGGAAGAGTATCAGTGAATTTCCCGGCGACATCCGAATGTTGGAATGCCCAGGCAGCAATACTTAATTCGGAACCCGACAGGTGGAAATGAGAAGTTTCCCTGTAATCCTGACTTAATTCATTATTACCGTTTTGCAGGATGAAGGTACAGTTAAAATGGAAATGCTTTTCTATGGCATTATCTGAAATTTTTAATATTTCTTGAACGCCGGAGGCCAAGGAAAGTTTTTTAGTCAATTGAAATAGAGCATTAGTACGTTCTTCCCTATCCCTGGTTAATCTTTCCTGCCTTCGGACGCGAGAAGTTAAAACTCCATTTAGTAAAGCAATAGTGAAGTACATCAACAGGATCATTACATCTTCCGGCTTTCCAATATGCAGGGTAAATGAAGGAGGAATAAAGAAAAAATCCCACAAAAGGGCACTTAGTGTTGCTGCAAGCAAAATGGGACCAATTCCGTAAAAAATGGCCAGAATAGAAACCGTAAAAAGCAAGGCGAATGCAACAATCTGATAGCCAATCAGATTGTGAAGCGGATAAAAGCAGAGCGCTGTCAAAATGATGACCATAGCAGCAGCTACATAATGCGAAAAACCGGAACTAAAGGCCGGCAGCGATATGTATTTTTTATATTTATTATCCGATAATAAATCAGAACCTACGACATATACATCTATATTTCCGCTATGCCGGATGATCCTGTTGACGAAATTTCCGACCCTGAATAATTGGAGAAAGGTTCTTTTCCGGCTTTTACCTATAATAATATGAGTGATGTTTTCTTTTTGAGCAATATTTAAAATTGCCTTGACAATGTCATCTCCGGAAGTGGAAATGTATTCTGCGCCCAACTGCTTGGCCAGGTTTATGTTTTTGGTCAGTTGCAGTTGCTGGGTTTCTGAAAGCTTGCGGGAGCTTTCAACATGAACGGCAAGTAATGTGGCGCCCATAGTATAGGAAAGGTTTTTTGCCCATCTTAAAAGTTTGGCAGAATATGGACTGGGGCCAATCACTGCCATCAGATGCAAACCTGATTTCCAGGGACCGGGTATCCGTTTTTGCTGCATATATTGATGCAGCTGCTTATCCACCCTGTCGGCCATAATTCGCAAAGCCATCTCACGGAGTGCAGTGATATTCCCTTTCCGGAAAAAATTTTGGATAGCTTCACGGGAACGTTCCGGCGTGTAAATTTTACCTTCGGAGAACCGTTGAAGCAATTCGTCGGGTGTAATATCAACCAGTTCAAGAAAATCGGCTTTTTCGAAAATATCATCGGGCAGGGTTTCTCTGACGGGCACACCGGTTATTTGGGTCACTGTCTCCGAGCGGCTTTCGAGATGTTGAACATTGACAGTCGTATAGACATCGATCCCGTTGTCGAGTATATCCAGTACATCCTGGAACCTTTTGGTATGGCGGCTTCCTGGTGCATTGCTGTGAGCCAGTTCATCGATAATAGCAATTTTGGGCTTGCGTTGAATTACTGCATCAATGTCCAGTTCCTGAAGCGTAGTATTTTTATATGAATAAGTTTTTCGGGGAATTATTTCCAGGCCTTCAAGAAGTTTCCCGGTATCCTCTCGATTATGTGTTTCAACAAAGGCAATGACCAGATCCACTCCTTTGGCTTTTTCATTTTGGGCAGCCTGTAGCATGGCATAAGTTTTTCCTACGCCGGCACACATGCCAAAAAATATTTTCAGCTTTCCCTTTTTGCTTTTCTCTTCTTCAAGTTTTAGTGCAGAAAGCAATTCATCGGGATTGGGTCTGTTTTGTTCGACTGTCATTGTCTTATATTATCGAGTTCTAAATTTAATCGAAAAACATTGATTTTTTCTTCTCCGAACATAAAAAACTGTGGCTTTTCAGTTATTTTGTGGATTATGCTGATGAGTTGATGGCACTGAGCTTCATTGAAGTTCCTTGCTTTTTCAATTCTGTTGACTTGTAATATGGCAGCTTCGGGTGAAATGTCAGGATCAAGTCCGCTGCCGGAGGCAAACAACATTTCAGAAGGAATTCGGATACTGTCCTTGATTCCGTTTTCTTTGATAAACGAAGCTCTCCGCTTTTCAACCTGAACTTTAAGCTTTTTGCTGGTAGGTCCCAGATTCGAACCAGCTGATTGCAAAGGGTTATAATCACATGACGAAGGCCTGGGCCAGAAATAACGGCTAGTGTTAAAGTTCTGTCCAATTAACTGGGAACCGATAATTTTTCCGTTTTTTGTAATCAGACTTCCATTGGCCTTATCCTTAAAGGCTGTTTGGGCAATGACTGTAACGAAAACAGGGTAAACAATTCCGGTGATAATAGTTATGACCATCAGGAATTTTATTGCTATGAAAAATTGTTTTTTCATTTTTTCATTATTTAAACAGCATGTATTAAAACGAGAAACAGGTCAATCAATTTGATACCGATAAACGGCACGATTAATCCGCCAGCGCCGTAAATTAGTATATTCCGGCTTAGCAGGGAGTTTGCATTTAAAGGCCGGTATTTTACTCCTTTTAAGGCCATGGGAACAAGCAGGATAATAATCAGGGCATTGAAAATGACGGCGCTTAAAATGGCGCTTTGAGGAGTTGACAGTTTCATGATATTCAGGGCAGAGAGCGGCCCCTGATGGCTTGCTGTGGCATACAGAGTTGCAGCAATTGCTGGGATGATGGCAAAATACTTGGAAACATCATTGGCTACGCTGAAAGTAGTCAGCGCTCCGCGGGTGATGAGCAGTTGCTTTCCCGTTTCAACAACCTCAATCAGTTTGGTGGGGTTGCTGTCGAGATCAACCATATTACCGGCTTCCCGGGCTGCCTGTGTTCCTGAATTCATAGCAATCCCGACATCTGCCTGGGCCAAGGCAGGGGCATCGTTTGTGCCGTCCCCGATCATTCCGACCAGATGTCCGTTGGCTTGTTCCTGCCTGATCCTGTAAAGTTTATCTTCGGGTTTTGCTTCAGCCAGAAAATCGTCCACACCGGCTTCTGCTGCAATGGCCGCGGCAGTCAGCGGATTATCCCCGGTGATCATAACGGTGCGGATTCCCATCTTCCGGAGTTGGGCAAACCGTTGTTTGATGCCGCCTTTTACAATATCCTTTAAATGAATGACACCAAGTACCCGGTTGTTCTCTGCAACGACCAATGGCGTTGCTCCCTGTTTGGCCAGATTATTCACGGTTTCCTCCACATTTTTCGGAAAATAACCGTCATTATTTTCAATGAATTTTCTGATGGTATCCGAAGCTCCTTTCCGGATATGCCTGACGGAACCGTCGGGTAAATTAATGTCGATTCCGCTCATCCGGGTTTGGGCCGTGAAGGGAACAAAAACCGTATCTTTCTGCGGGATATTCCTACCCCTGAGGTTGAATAATTTTTTTGCAAGTACAACAATGGAACGGCCTTCAGGAGTTTCATCGGCCAGGGATGATAATTGGGCTGCATCGGCCAGCTCTTCATTGGAAATACCTTCAGCAGGGATAAACTCTGAAGCCATACGGTTTCCCAGAGTGATGGTACCGGTTTTGTCCAGCAACAGAACATCGACATCGCCGGCGGCTTCTATGGCTTTGCCGCTGGTGGCAATTACATTTTTCTGCAGAAGCCTGTCCATGCCGCTTATGCCGATTGCATTGAGCAATCCACCTATTGTCGTAGGTATCAGGCAGACCAGCAATGATATCAAAACGGGCAGCTTCAGGTTAAGAGAAGGATTCATTTTGGAGGCGATGAGGCTGTATCCGAAAAATGCCGGCAGGGATGCTACAGCCAACAGGAAAATGATGGTAAGCCCGGATAATAAAATGGTCAGTGCAATTTCATTGGGCGTTTTCTGACGTTTGGCTCCCTCAACCAGCGCAATCATCCTGTCCAGAAAAGTATTTCCCTGTTCAGAAACAATCCTGACTAAAATCCTGTCACTGATTACCTTTGTACCTCCGGTTACGGCATTCCGGTCGCCGCCGCTTTCGCGAATTACCGGAGCCGATTCTCCGGTAATGGCTGATTCATCAACACTGGCAATTCCTTCTATGACTTCGCCGTCGGCAGGAATAATATCCCCGCTTTCACAAACCACAATGTCGCCTTTTCTTAGTTCTGTGGCCATGATGATTTCTTCCTTTTTATTTAATAACCGGCGGGCTTTTGTCTGCGTGCGGCTCTTTCTGAGGCTTTCGGCCTGTGCCTTTCCCCTTCCTTCGGCAATTGCTTCCGAAAAATTGGCGAACAATACGGTGAACCATAACCAGATCGTGATCTGGAGGTTGAATGAGGAATAAGAATGGGAGAAGATTTCTCCCAGGACAATGAGTGTCGTAAGTACCGCTCCAATTCCTACAATAAATATGACCGGATTTTTGATTAAAGAAACCGGGTTTAATTTGATGAAAGAATCTTTAAGAGCCTCAATAAATATCTTTTTAGTAAACAATTTTGAATTTTGTTTCTCTGATTTGTTCATCATTCAATTATTAAAAGGTAATAGCAGAATTCATTAAAAAATGTTCAACAACAGGTCCTAACGCGAGAGCAGGGAAGAATGTCAGCCCGCCGACAATGAGGATTACTCCGATTAATAAAACAGCAAACAGCCAGTTGTCGGTTTTAAAGGTTCCAGCAGAAAGAGGTGTAATCTTTTTTGAAGCCATATTGCCTGCAATGGCCATAATGGGAATGATGACTCCAAAACGGCCGATAAGCATTCCCAAAGCAATTGTAAGGTTATAAAATACTGTATTCGCATTTAAACCGGCAAAAGCACTACCATTATTCCCGGCTGCGGAAGTGAAAGCATATAATATCTCCGACAGTCCATGCGGGCCGGCATTATTTAATCCGGATAAGCCTAAAGGTGAGGAACAAGCCCAGGCAGAGAACAATAGAATAACCACACTGGGCGCAAGTACCGCAAGAATGGCCATCTTGACTTCAAAGGCTTCAATTTTTTTGCCCAGGTATTCAGGCGTCCTTCCCACCATAAGCCCGGCAATGAATACCGTAAGTATGATGAAAACCACCATGCCATAAATTCCTGAACCTACTCCGCCAAAAATCACTTCTCCCAACATGATATTAAACATGGCCGTCATCCCCGACAAGGGCGAAAGGCTGTCGTGCATGGCATTGACCGAACCGTTGGAGGCGTCCGAGGTGACCACCGACCATAAGACACTGTTTGCTATACCGAAGCGGGTCTCTTTGCCTTCCATAGTTGACGATTCTTTAAGTACAGGGTTGGTCTGATGTTCTGAATAGAGCGAGATTGATAATCCTGAAAAAAACAGAATAAGCATGACAATAAAGATTGTCACTCCCTGGCGGACTGATCCTGCAAGTTTTCCGTAGGTGAAAGTCAGTGATGCCGGGATCAGTAATATGGCCAGCATTTCAAGAAAATTACTCAGGGGAGTAGGATTTTCAAACGGGTGGGCACTGTTGGCATTGAAGAAACCTCCCCCATTGGTGCCAAGCTGTTTGATCGCAATTTGGGATGCGGCCGGACCAAGCGGAATGATTTGTTCCTGTCCCTGTAAGGTGATTGCTTTGGCGTATGGCGAAAAGTTCTGTACAACTCCTTGTCCTAATAAAATGATGGAAAATAAGATTGATAATGGCAGCAGAATGTACAAGACAGAGCGTGTCATATCAACCCAGAAATTCCCAAGATTGGACGACATTTTAGAAGATAGCCCACGTATTAGTGCTACCATTATTGCCATACCGGTTGCGGCGCTTACGAAGTTCTGGACTGTCAGGCCAAGCATTTGTACCAGGTAACTTAACGTGGTTTCCCCGGCGTAGGATTGCCAGTTGGTATTGGTCATGAAACTTACTGCCGTATTCAGGGAAAGGTGCCAGGAAACATCTGGCAGATGTTGAGGATTTAACGGCAGATGTTGTTGAAAAAGCTGCAAGAGAAAAACAACTAGAAAGCCAAAAAAATTAAAGATCAGCACAGAGACCAGATAGGTCTTCCAATTCATTTCCTCGGCTACATCCACTCCTGTTATTTTGTATACCAATTTTTCGAGCCAACCAATTACGGGCTTTAAAAGATGTTTATCATTTGTATATACCTTAGTCATGTATTTCCCTAAAACAGGACTTAACAGGATTAAGGCAAGAATGTAAGTAATGATTTGAACTGTTTCTTTCATATTTTATTCATTAGAGTTTCAGATGAAAAGAATTTTCCAAAAAGTAGGTTAGCAAATAACCTATCAGGAAAACAATCATTATTCCAAGGAAAAATTTTATGATAATAAGTAACATGGTTTAAAATTTTTCAGGTTTGATAAGGGTATAAACCAAATATATAAGCAGTATTACTGCTATGATTATACCTATTGTATAATCATGATTTCCAGTCATAAGGGATATTATTACTAAAGTTTTCATTTCTTCCTTTCCTATTTTTTCGATACAAAGTTCAGGAATTAGTTATAATGAGGGTATAAAGAATAATATGAAGGGCATAAAGATTTTATAAAGAT
>JAUZOH010000031.1 GCA_030706565.1 Bacteroidota bacterium
AAATTTAAATTATATAACCGCTTAAAAATTAAGCCGATTCAGTTCCTTTCAATCACCAGGCAAAGTCCACTCCCTAATTATATACTCAAATTATTAATTTTTACAATGAAAAACCAGCCATCAAATCTGATAGCTGGCTTTCTATAGAAGGATTTTTATTTTATTTTTGGGCTTTGTTGATTTCAATACCTGCCAGGATCACAGCACCTAAGGCATGAATATCATTAAGCTGTGCCGGACGATTATAATAAAAACTTATGCCATCGTCAATTCCAGTACCTATGCAAACATCCTGAACCTGACCATCAGGGTTAATCTTGGAAACCAAACCTTTCCAACCGTTTTTAGCAATCGACATATAACCTTTATCAATCCAACCCTGATTTACTGCCCGGGCAATAGCATATACAAACATGGCTGTACAGGAAGTTTCCAGGTAAGAATCGGATTTATCCAGCACCTGATGCCATAATCCTGAGACATCCTGATAACGCGATACACCGACGATTTGTCTCAACAACAGATCAATAATAATCTGACGTTGAGGATAATTTTCAGGAAGGTTATTGAGTAACTCAACCTCTGCCATAGCAATCCATCCATTGCAACGTCCCCAATGGGCCACGCCATTCATGTTTTCTTTGCTGTACCAGCAATGGAAATATAAACCGGTATGTGCATCATAAAGGTAGCGGGTGAAATTTTCAACCTGACGCACGGCATCGTCAAAATAATGGTTGTTCCCTGTAAGCTTGCCCATGCGGGCCAACAAAGGGACACTCATATACAGATCATCAGCCCAAATGGTATATTCCCGGGGATTATCACGAACAAGTGTACTGTCGGGTAAACGAATTTGTCCACTTTCTACATAATTTGCTGCCCGATCAATATATTCTCTAAATTGTTTGTTATTGGCATAATTATAAACATCAACCAGTGAAGCCGCCATTGCACCGCAATCATCTAAGGCACCCATACGAAACAAGCGAAAATACTGAGTATTTCTAGGATTCTTTTCATATTGTGCTTTAAAATAAGGCAGATTGTCAAAAATGAAATTAAAATTATGCAGGCTGTAATCGGTATATTTTTTATCATTCAATTCATTGCCCAAACGAACAAGTCCAATATTTAACACGCCATTTCCGTATACCCAGTCGTTATACTGACTTGCAACCTTAAGGGGAAGATCCGAAGCCAGGCCCCGGGTTGATTCATATTCCTTTTTGTTATCTTTATTTACAAACTTGAAAGAAGTATTATTTACCACATAATCAGCCACTCTGCGTACAACTTCCTCCGGATTGACAGTTGTTTTCTGAGAAAATCCGGATAAAGACAAAACAGATAAAATTAGGGTCAGAAAATAAAACTTCATAAAACTAAATCTATTCTGATTGGTTTTGATAGGCTTTGGCAGGCGGTGTACTTGTTTCATCATCATTATTAATTTAAATTTAGATATGTTTAAAATATCACTAGATTATTGATTTTTACTTTGAATATCACAATTCTTCGAAACAAAATCAATGACATATACTTATTTCCATTCTTCTTCTGAAATTGCATGATAATAGAAGGAAACACGAATAAAATAAAGATATATATTATTTTGTGTTAAATTTTTACAAACCTACGTTTTTTTTTCAAAAACTATCTTTCCTGTAAGAAAAAACATGAATTTAAATACCTACAGAAATGAACGGAAAAAGATATTCCGCTAAATCACCGTCAAATAGGAGATTTTTCCAAAAATTTGGGTATAAACCTAAAAAGGCGGACAGAAATCCTGTCCGCCCAAAATCATCACAGATCCTGAATTCTAATAACCAGGATTCTGGTAAGCAGCTTTTGCTGTAGCATCCAAAGGTTGGTTTTTGTCATCGGTTAATAAGTCCAAAAATGATTGTGGCCAGGCCTTGAAGGTATGGTGTTTGTCAAATAATCCCTTGCCTATCCCCCTTGCGCCAATAGTTCCTGTGGATATATCATCAAGAGGGAACGGGAAATCAGTAGTTCCGGTTGAAGCTGAAGGAGCGCCCATCATGTCGCGGTAATAAACCCGGTCATAAAGAATTCCGGCATTATGCAAATCTTCCCAGTTGGACATCTCAAATATCAATTCACGCCCCCGCTCATTGTAAATAAAGTGAATAAACCTGTCCAGATCACTAAGTGCAGTAGGCGGATAATTCTCCAATTTGGCCTTAGGTGTGCCTGCCTGCCATTCAGTACCATCAATGGCAATTTTCGAATAGCTATCGGTAGTTACCGTATAAGGAGCTGTCTTCTCTAAAGCCGGGATACTGAGTTTCCCTGTAATTACAGCAGGTTCCAGAGTAACCAACACATCGGACCTTTTTTCATTGGCGTGGTATGCTGCCCTTCTCCGCAGAACGTTCAAGTCCTGAATGGCCAAGGGGTAATTAGACTCACGGCCGTAAGCTTCAGCGCGGATCAGATAAGTTTCTGCAAGCCGGAACAGCGGTTCATCAATAGCTTCAGAACCATTGGGGTCAGTTCCTTTCCCCCTGTTGATATCCAACCATTTTCTCGGTCCCAGGTAATAAGTAGCTACTGTTGTCCCTCTGTCAAGGCCAAAAGCATCCCCTCTGTCTCCGCTAATCCGGTACATTAATTTTCTTCCGGTAGGGTTGGTGATAACTGGATTAGCAGGGTCAACATCAGCACCTGATCTGAATCCTGTAATATTTCCAGACCCGTCTTTTGTAAAATATCCGGCATTATTGGGACTTCCTACCATCCAACGTACCATCAGGATATAAGGCTGACTTACCACCCATAAAGAATCAAGGGGTTGATCTTTTGAATTTTCTATATAAACGATAGAACGTTTTTGATATTTTATTTTACTGGGGGGATTTTTCAAAACAACCACCGCTAGGGGATCACCCGCTGCTTTAAGTTTATTGTTGTAATAATATGCCGATGCTGCATCCCATGGCTTACCCCCGCTTTCTTTCACATCTGTGGCCACATAATCAGTAAGAAAAGTTTTATAGTAACGGGAATCATTTGCCCTATCGGTGTACATATCATATCCCCAATCACTTGGACAAGCAGTGGCATAAGGACGGCCATAATCCATCACCCGGCCTGTACATGCTCTCAGGTTAGTGTGGGCACTATTATATAAGTGAACAAGTGTCCCGTAAGCACCCCTGCTGGTATAGGTTTGCGTAGGTTCATACTGTGCCGAAAGGATAATCTCTTTACATTTATCCCTGGAATAATCGCCAACGGCATTTTTCCAAAGACTTGCAAAATCCGGTTCTAAACCTCCATAAGAAGAGTTGCTTTTCATCTGGTCAATGACCATGGTGGAATAAAAAATTGCAGAATCTAAGTCGGTAGATACATTTCCCTTGTAAAGCATCTTTAAATGAGTTTCCGGACTATTGGCCCAATTAGCTGCCTGCGCCCTGCAAAGATAAAGCTTAGCCAGTAAATGAGCTGCAGCTGGTTTAGTGATACGGCCAAGTTCTGTAGTAGTAGCAGGTAACAAAGGAATTGCCGTCCTAAGATCAGTGATAAGCAACTTGTAAATATTTTCCATCTTTTCCTTGGGAAATGAAAAATTTGCCGGCATAGCAGAGAAACTGTGTAGAATCAAGGGCACATCACCTAGAATATTAGTAATCATATAATAAGAATAGGCACGGAGAAAAAGTATTTCTCCTTTTCTGATTGCCAACTTTGTCTGGTTGGCAGCATCCAAATTTGCATAATTTTCCAGGAAAATATTACATCGGAGCACTTCCGGATAAACCCCTTCGGCTCCTTTATCTGAAGAAGTATTGTATATGCTCCCGATTAAAGTGTTAACATTGGGTGTCATCCTTGTACCACTAGCAGCAGGCCCCCAGCCATCAATGGCATAAGAACCCATAGATACACGATCATTATTTGACCACGAAAAAACTTCTATATCGCTGCAGGTGCCGAATAAATAATTACCGGGGTTATAATCAGCTTTAAACCTTAGGATTTGATAACATCCTTTGGTAAGGGCCTCCAAACCATCAGGAGTCGTATAATAGGTTTGCGTGAGGGTAGTCACGGTTTTTTCCTCCAGATAATCTTTGCAGGAAGAAAAGAAAATTATCAAAACAAGAAGCACACTATATTTTTTCATATTCTTCATATTTTATCATTATTATTTGTTAAAAACCGACCCTGAGTCCCAGCACCCAACTTCTGATAATCACCGTATTGTTATTAGTACCCCCTGTGGGATCGCCAATAGAATTAACATTGGTCCAGCCATTGGTGTCGTCAGGATTGATGCCTGCTTTTACAACCTTCCCACCCCAAATGAAGGGATTAAGAACCTGTCCGTAAACCTGGCAATTTTTAATACTGAACTTCTTAATATACTTTAGAGGAACCGTATAAGAAAGTGCAATATTCCTGACGATCACAAAAGATCCGTCATTAATAAAAGTGGAACGGTTTACATCAGCATTTGAAGTATTAGAACTGGTAGTAGGTTGCGGCCATTCGGCATTGGGATGTTCGGGCGACCAGAAATTATCCGGATTCATGTGGCGGACATACCCTGCTGCATTAAAAGTTACACTAGTTGAACCGCCAGGTTGTAAGGAGGAGAAATAGGATTGACCTATACGGGCATACATAAAACCACTAAGTTCAAAATTCATATAGCTGAAGGTATTGGTCATACCCCCTATCCATTTAGGCCGGGGATTCCCTTTGATCACTTTATCATTATCCTCGAGTTTATAATTGGGAGTACCCTGTTCGACAGGTTTATATTGCCCGGGAGCAAAATTATAGCCATTTGCCTTCCACTTGGCAATTTCAGCCAGATCTTCGGTTGTATTTTGCCATAAACCAGCGACCTCATATGCACGGAACGTCCGCATATCCTGAATTGGTTGACCAATGTACCAACCATTCCCGGTCATGTCCTGCTTCCCGTTTACCAGTTCAACTATCTCCTCCTTGTTTTTGGACCAATTCAGGTCTGTTGTCCAACGGAAATTACTGGTTTTGATATTTACCGTTGAAAGGGATATTTCAATACCTCTATTCCTTACCTTCCCGATGTTATCGGTAATACTTGGGAAACCAATAATAGCAGGTATTGCCCTTTCCATAAGATTTTTACTTGTATTCGACTGATATACATCAATTGTACCCGTAATATCATTTGCAAGGAAACCAAAATCCAATCCAATGTCAGTTTGATCCGTTTGCTCCCATTTTAAATTAGGATTGGGCATTGTAAATGGAACATAACCAATAGCCGGTGTATTTTCATACACATAATTATACTGAGTAAGAGGACCAGAGGTAGTATAAGCTCCGACAGCCGAATTACCGGTAACTCCGTAGCCAAAGCGAAGTTTAAGTTCACTGAGCCATTTTATTTCTTTCAGAAATCTTTCTTCTTGCATTTTCCAGGCAACTGCAAAAGAAGGGAAAAATTCCCATTTATGTCCTTCGGCCAATACGGAAGCCCCATCGAAACGTCCTGAAGCAGTAAACAAATACCTGTTCAGGAGAGAATAGTTAAGACGGCCCATATATGACATCAGTTGGTTTTTCGTGTAACCTGTACCATAGCTGTCAGGGTTTCCGTTAAGATTGGCAGATTGGTTATACCATTCTGTGGTATTATAAAGAATTTTGGAGGCATTGATAAATGAGTTCTCTGTACGATTACTTTGAACCGACTGCATCAAGGTCGCGCCAATGGTATGAGGCCCGAATTTCTTGTCAAAATACAAGAGGTTTTCAAGCATATACTGGAAATTGTCGTTTGTACTGTAATTGGCTGCAGCCGTTTGTGGACTGGCTGTCCGCCGCAAAGTAGACAGAGATCCCTGCCAGGATCCAACCCGGTTATAACGGAAACCAGATCCAAAATTCATACGATATTTCAGCCAGGGAGTGAATTTTAGTTCACCATAAAAATTAGATTGAACACTAATTACCTTGTTTTCATCATCGGTATTATTTATATCTATTAATGGGTTCCAAACAGGGGCTGTAGTATTGCCACCCGGATAATTTATCATTACACCAAGGGAATCGTAAGGCTTAGCCATTCTATATTGTCCCAAAGCTATACCATACGCATCATTCGCACCTGTTGCGCTACCGGACCTATTAATTCTCCCATACTGCTGCTTTGTCATAGAAGCATTTATCGAAGTTCCAACAGTTATCCATTTTAATGGTGCTATATCTCCATTAATCTTGGCAGTATAGCGCCTGAAATTCTGGTTTTTTTGCGTACCGTCGTTATTAAAATAACCAAATGAAAGGTATATTTTTGAATTTTCGTTCCCGGATGAAAGTGATAACTGGTGGTTTTGCGTAATTCCGGTTTTGGTAAGAAGACCTATCCAGTCTGTGCCAGGAATGTTGCCGGAGTTATAGATTGGTACCTGGGCCGGCCATCCTTTGGCTATTTCATCGGCTGTTGAAGCACGCATTTTCACTGAACTGTATATCCCGGGATCGTTCCATTCATAACCTTGCCTGATGGCATTAACGGTATAATAATCGCCATTACCAAATTTATTGATATCTGCCGTCGGATCAGGATAATTGAGGGTTCCCGAGTAAGTTCCGCCGTTGATATTCGCCAACCTCATACGGTCCAACGCTTCACCTGCCGAAGCCCACTTGGTCACAGAATGAATCTGGTCAAAGGTGAGTGAAGCATCGTAATTGATGGTAAGTTGTCCCTTGGATCCATTTTTGGTCGTAATCAGAATGACCCCGTTGGCACCACGGGAACCATAAATTGCTGTGGCAGAAGCGTCCTTTAATATTTCAATGTTTGAAATATCATTGGTATTTAAATCATTAATACTGCCCATAAAAATAATACCGTCAACCACATATAAGGGGTCATTGGATCCATTTATTGAACGTGTTCCCCGGATGGTAACTTTAGCTATTTCTCCCGGACGAATGTTGGATACAATATCGACACCGGCAGCCTTTCCCTGCAGGGCCTGAATAGCATTCTGTACCGGGCGTTCCTTGAGCGTTTTCTCGCTGACACTGGTTAATGAGCCTGTAATATCACTTTTTTTGGCCGTTCCATAACCCACCACAACTACTTCATCCAGTTTGGAAACACTGGATACCAGCTCTATATCCAACTCAGTCCGGCCTTTTGCATTTACCTCCTGCGTTTCATAGCCCATATAGGAAAATACCAATCTGACTTCCCCTGCCGGAACATCGATTGAAAAATGCCCATTAACATCAGTTATGGTACCTTTAGTAGTTCCCCTAATTACTATGCTTACACCGGGCAATACTTCTCCGGTGCTTTTATCGGTTACAGTTCCGTTAATTTTGTTCTGTTGAAAAATTCCTGTAAAACCAATACTTGCAACCGAATTATAAGCCAGTAAATTTTCCCTCAGGGGTGGTAAGACTTCCAATGAAGAATGTTGACTACTTTCATTTTTGACAAGCACAACCTGATGATCAACAATACAATAGGTAATGTTTGTGTTTTTAAACAGATGATTCAAGATACTTTCCATACTGCACTGGTTGCAATGGACATCCACCTTTTTGTTGACATCAACCAGATAGTGGTTGTATAGAAATTTATACTTACTTTGACTTTCAATCTGCTTCAGAACTTTTTCAACTGAAGTATTTTTCAGATTTAAAGTAAGAGAAGTTGATTGAGAATAAACACTTGCCGAAAGTTCGGCAATACTTAAAAAAAGAAGTACAACCGTGAATTTCATAACAAGAAATAATTTTAGTTGCCGAATTTGGTGAAAATTCGAAAAAAGCAATGACTTATTTTTCATACTTTTGTTGATGATTAGATTTTAATAAAAATGACTTCAATGGTCTCTGTTTCTCTTTGAATCAAAGACATTGTTTGAACTAATCAAACAGGAAAGTGCCGCGAACACTTTCCTGTTCTTTTAACAGGCTGGAGGTCGTTTTTTTTCATAGGCATAAGTTTATATTGTTAATTATCCATATTTAATTTTTATTTTTTCCTCATTAAGGTAATCAAAGTGTCCCGGGCAATGGTATAAGTAATTGGAGCAGAGATTTCCAGTAATTTTAACACCTTTTCCATCGATTCCCCTTCAAATGTGGCCGTGTAACTATACTTTTTCAGTTCTTTGTCCTTCAACACTATTTTAACATTATACCATCTTTCAAGCTTTTTTACCACTTCATCCATGGATTCATCGCTAAAAACCAGTTTGCCGTTTTTCCATGAACTGTTGATGCGGGAATCCACCTTTTTTAAAATGATTTTTTTATCTTTCCGGTTAAAAATTGCACTTTGATTAGGCATTAAGCAAGCTTCAGTTGTAATACTTTTGTTAGTTTCCTTCTGAATAATCACCTTCCCCCTGACCAAAGTTGTAGTGACGTTGGCCTCATCCGGATAACAGGAGACATTGAAACTGGTGCCCAAAACCTTAATCTCAATTTCAGAAGTTTTTACAATAAAAGGGGCATTGGGATTTTTTATGACATCAAAAAAGGCCTCCCCTTCCAGGTACACTTCCCGCTTATTACCTTTAAATTCTTCCGGATATTTTAACCGGCTGTCGGCATTAAGCCACACGGTAGTTCCATCCGATAAAATGATACAGGCCTTTACACCTTTAGAATTAACCCTTTCCACATATTTCTCAGTCGGGGCAAATGATTTAAAAGTTTTTTGGGATAACTTATATATCCCAAAAAAGGCAGAAAGAATTACAACAAGTACTGCTGCCATTTTATAGATCACGGCAAAATCAATCGATTTTTTAACCTGCCGGTTTTCTTTTTTAGGGTAAGAATCCCTTTGATCGGATTCAATCTGAACTTTCAGTTTTTCAAAAGCAGTCCTACTGATCGATGAATCAGGTACAGGGATTTCCGATTTCCAAATGTCATCAAGGATTCGCAATTTTTCAGCCTTATGAGGATCTCTATCCGTTAATCCTGACAACCTGGACAAATCCTTGTCTGTAGCTTCACCCGCCAGTTTCCGGCCTGCCAATCTCCAAAAATCATTTTTAAACATAGCTCTGCTTTTATCTGTAACACATAATGAAGACAAATCAAACTAAAAAATCTACTAAACTAAATGTGAAAAATTATTCGAATTTTAATTTTTAACATGTATATGAATACACAAAAACAAAAGGATAAAAAAGTGAACTTATTTTTTCTTTCTCGGTTTTACAGCAGGATCGACATTTAGAGCTTTTCCAATTCTTTTAAGGGCAATGGCAATCTGACAATCGATTGTGTTTATGGAAATATTCAAAATTTCGGCCACTTGGGCATATTTCAAACCGTCTTCACGAATAAGCTTAAAAATAAGTTTACATTTAGGGGGAAGTGTTTCTATTACCTTATGAATATTTTCCTGTAACTCGGTTGAGATGTATTCAATTTCAGGTGAACAGTCAAAAACGGCGGTGTTAATATCAATATTTTCCAGTGAAAACTTAGGCTGTTCGTCAAGCCGCCCCAGATAATTAATGGAAGTGTTTTTTACCGCAACATAAAGATAGGATACCGGCCTGGCTATAGAATTTAATTGACTTCGATTTTGCCAGACATGAGTAAAAACATCCAGGACGATCTCTTCTGCCAGACTGTCTGATTTGATAATACTGTTTGCAAAAGATAATAAACGGGTATAAAACAATTCAAACAGTTCCTGAAAGGCAGTCTGATCATCATCGGTAACAATCCGAGATAATATCTTCCTGATTTTTAACTCTTCCAAAACTTGTCTTGTTTAGTTAGAAAGCAGATTTACTTTATTCAGGCAGTAAAATACTAATAAACAAAATAATAAAAGTTTTGCCACATTTACTAATTATTATGAAAATTAAATAAATAAAGATTGTATTTTTTAAAATATGACGTCCTTAAAAAAATCATTTAAACATTATATTATTTTGTTTTAGTAACTTTGTCAGCATGACATAATAACCTGAATAACAATTTTATTTAATGAATTTTATCAATTAAAATATTCCTGATTTTTTTTGCAAATTATTATCTGTGCCAATGAAACGATTTATATTTCTGATATTCCTCCTTTTTCCCCTGTTGAATTTACAAGCCCAGACTGCCGGCGAAGTCCTTTTACTTCAGAATGTTCATTTATCTGAATTTCCCAATAAGGTTAAGGAGATTCAAAAAGTCGAAAGTTTTAATCCAATTGCAGGCTTATTCAGATTCTATAAAAACTATATTTCATCTCAGGATGCCGTTTCATGTACCTTCACTCCTTCCTGTTCGGAATATGCCTTAGAAGCACTTCAAAAGGAAGGATTTATCACAGGTTTTCTCAATGCTTTCGACCGCCTTGAACGTTGCAACGGATTAAACAGAAATTATCCCCTTGACATAAGTACAGGACAATTTTCAGATCCGCTTAGAAATTTTCACTATCAAAGTACAGAAGTAAAATGTTCCAGGTAAAAAAGTCAATCAGTCTCTACTTATTTCCCGTAATGTGCAGACTGCTGACCACAGTAGCTTTACTTCTGCCGGCAATAAACATCATGCACTGTTCTGCCCAAAACCTGTACGACCTTGGACATTCCAAATCATTTGCAGCCCATCTTTTCGGAAACAAAGAATATTCCCTGGCTGCTGAAGAATATGAGCGTGTCCTCCATCTCAATCCGGATGATACCTCCTCCAGGTTAATGCTGATAAAATCGTACGAAAAATCGGGCAATTATCCTGAAGTCCTTGGAAAGGCTGTCCAATTATATCCTGCCGTTCAATCTATGCCCTGTGATTTTGCTTTTGAATATGAAAAAACATTGCTGCTTGCACGCCAATATGCCCAATTCGACAGTCTGATCAACAAGAACAACTGTTTTCAATATGATCAAAAAAACCTTCTGCTGCTTTCCGCCTCTCTTATGGAAAACAGATGGGATAATGCTTTGCAGAGAGCAACCCACCTTAAACCCGAAAAGAATAAACAACTATTAAATCTGCAGACGCTTGCTTTTTCAACCCTTGACCTTAACTCTAAAAGTCCGGCTTTAAGCATGTGCCTGTCAGCCATTATTCCGGGTTCGGGCAAAGTCTATGCCGGATACTGGAAAGACGGACTGGTATCCTTTATTTTTGTAGCAGCGACAGGTTTTCAGGCATACAGAGGTTTCGAGAAACAAGGGGCAAAAAGTTGTTATGGATGGATTTTCGCAGGGTTAAGTACTTCATTTTATTTGGGCAATATCTTTGGCAGCGGCAAGGCTGCCCATCAACACAATATCCTTCAGAAAGAAAAAATTAGAAATGAGGCTGAACGTATTCTTCACAATATGGATTAATGTGATTCTGACTGCAGGAATCAGTGCGCAGAACCTTGAACAGACTGTTTTATATGCCCGCCAGCTTGAACAGGAAGGGCTATACGGACTGGCTGCCAAGACTTGGGAACGGGTAGTCTTTTTTGACTCGGCCCATACCTGTCCTTATGCCTGGCAAGCCTTGGCAAATGCAAATTTTCACGATAAACAGTACGAAAAGGCGGAACAATATTACGATGTGGCATATTCCCTTGCGAAAACAGACAGTTTAAGAAATGAAATCATATTCCGGAAAACAGCTATTGATCTGCTTTTAAAACGCTATAATTATGCCGAAGCAGATTTACAGGCACTTAAAGATATTTCTTCTTCTGACTTTATAAAGCGAAAAGAATTTTATCAGGGAATTCTGTGTTACTTTCAGAAAAAATACCCTGAGTCTGAAAAACATATTCTCGCCTGCATGGATTCCTCCTATAAGCCCCAGATATTGACCATCAAAAAAATTTATGGCGAAATAGGAAAAGAGATGCGTCATAAACATTCAACTGCTGAATATTTGAGCATTTTTCCGGGACTCGGGCAGGTATGCACAGGAGATCCGAAAGATGGCCTGAACTCTTTCCTGCTTACATCGGCCTTTGCAGGTTTATTTGTTTATACTGCCTACGAATACACAGTTTTGGAAGCTGTTATTGAAGTCCTCCCCTGGTTCAGGCGTTATTATGCCGGGGGCATCAAAAATGTATCGAAAAAAATTAAGGAAAAGAAAACTGAAAAAATGGATTGCCTTTATCAGCAACTGATACAAGTAATTGCTTCCACCAAATAAATTCTCCTTATCTTTAAGAAATTTTATAATGATAATTCATTTAACTGCTAACATCATTTTATGTCAGAAAAAATCAATAAAAATACGCTGATTGAACGTAAAAGCGATATGGTTTCCAGCGATATGGATGGCGAAACCGTGATGATGAGTATCGAAAACAATAAATATTACGGATTAAACCCGGTTGGCAGCCGGATCTGGGAATTAATTTCACAGCCCATCAGTTTTGAAAGTTTGATCACTGCCCTGACCAAAGAATTTAAGGTCAATACCGGGGATTGTGAAAAAGATGTTAGTGATTTCCTGCTTAAGCTAAAGGAAAAAGATCTTGTCAATTTTTCTAACCCGGACTATCTCTAAACTTATTTTTTCGATGAGTATGGGAATGGTTATCTGTAAATTCTTAGCCAGCAGCAGAATGGAACGCGGATTATTTTTACAGGCTTGGGGATATTCCGCAATTACGGCTTTTATCATCCGGTTCTTTCCGATGAAAGTATACAGGAAATGGCTGGGAGAAGAACATAAAGAGACACCTGTCCAATCCCTTGCTGAAAATACTGAATTGCCTCAGCTTATTTCCCGCGCCATCAGGCGCTGCAATAAATATGCACCCTGGAAAACGGCCTGCTACGTCCAGGCTTTCACGGCTAAAATAATTCTACGCCATCATCACCTTCCCTCCACCCTGTATTTCGGATTAAGGAAAGACAGAAATGGGCAATTACAGGCACATGCATGGTTACGCTGCGGCACTATTATGGTAACCGGGAATCATGAGATTGAAAACTACACTGTAGTTCAGTTTTTCAGCTAAACTACTTCATCTTGTACTATAATCAATGCTGTTATATCCAACCTTCCCCGAAGCAGAAATACCCTCTACTATAACTCTAAAAGTAGTTGTAGCATCCGAATTATAAAAACTGACTTTGGCCATTCCCTGATCGTCAGTTACCATATTGGGATTCCAGTAAATGGTGGTCCGGAAATCAGTTTTTAAATTATCCTTAACAGAACTATATTTGGGTACATAAAATTCACGGGCATTGTGATAACCCAGCATTTGGAAATCAATGCCACGCTTTACAGCAAATCCGCGCTTGGTATAAATGGCAATTACCCCGTTTGCGCCGCGGCTTCCGTAGATTGAAGCATCCGGCCCTTTGAGGATCTCAATTCTTTCAACATCCAGGGGACTCATCGAAGCAACCATTTGCTTGTCCACAGGGATACCATCAATCAAATACAACGGATCCTGAGGCAGATACAAACTATTGGGGCCCCGAATGACCACATTATCCCCGGTGACATTTACTCCGGGAACCCTTCCCTGCAAATACTGGAAAATATTCGAATAGGAAGCTATCTCGTTGTCTTTTATAATCAGCGTATTACTAGGTTTGGAATATAACCTGGGAATTCCGTCCGTAGGCATTTTATCCTCTTCCCGTATTAGTTTTTCTTTTTTCCTGCGGATTTTACTGTGGCCAATTTTTGACTCGGATACGATATTATTCTTCACTTCGGGCGGATTGGCTTCATCCAGATAAATCAACAGGTTCTTGCGGCCACTTGGCTTCAAGGCTTCAATTCTCACACTCATCGTATCCCGGTAATTCAGGTTTTCAAAATTAAACCGCCCCTTGGCATCAGTGGTTGCTACAAAAAAGTCATTATACTTATTAAGTAAAGTAAGCGTAACCTTGGCACCGGAGTAAGGAATCCTGAAAAAATCCCTGGTGATCTGCCCGCTGACTGAAATCCCCGTTTCTTTGGTGAATTTTATCTTGGGAAATTTATCGGCCAGAATATCTTTCCAGACAAAGCGGCGCCAACCCTGAGTCAATAAAAGATTATCCAGGTCTTCCTGTGTTTTTGCACTTTCATTTTCAAAATAGTATACGGGGTACTCAATTAATCCCTGAAGGTCGGACGACAATAACAGCCCTGTACAGATATTGGCTTTTTGAACATCCGATTTATTCAGATCGGTTACAGACATTGAAAGATTGGACGCAAGAGGGCGCCCTTCGGCATCGGTAACTTTGATGCTCAGCACAACCTTCTCCCGGGGCTGATAAGACGGATGGTCAGGATAAATTTCCACTTTCATCCCATCCTGATGATTGATGAAAAATAAACGTTCACACTGAGGATCGCTCCGGCCATCAAATAAAGTCAATTGAACAATGCCGGTAGGGAACAATTTTTTAAGGATTTTAAAGGATAAGGATTTCTCCTTTAGATTTCCTTTTGTCATAAAATATATCTTATTCCTTACCTGGCCAACCAGTATGATGTCGTTGTAGTATTCGTCATTGGATGAAGGGCGGTTGGTGGTAACCTCCACCTGCACATAATCTTTGAATGAAGCGTCAACGTTCATGACAATACCCCTCGGCCTGGCTACAGGAAGTTCAAATTTTGATTTTACTTTTTCTGGGGTTTCTACTACAGCATAATATTTTTTATCATGTTGAGGAGTAAAAAGCAAAGATCCCATGCCTAAATGCCTGCTTTTGAATTGGGCGACTTCATTCCCTTTTTGATCAACAATTTTACCAGAGACATCAACACCCGATCCTAAACCGTTGATAGCTTTAAAGGCCAGCCTGCTTTGAATCCCCTCCACCAGATAGCCTCCTTCCGGGAAAAACTGAAGATCAAAACTGACTATATTGCCTTTCAATTTCCTGTTTGCTTTACGGTTTTCGCGCAGGTTTTCGCGTGTAAGGAAAGTTCTTGTGTTAGGATTACTGATTTTTATTTGTTTAGAGAAGAAGAAGAATTCGCCGAAATTTCGCATCCAGCTCGTATAAGCCCTCAACTGGTAATTTCCTTCCTGCAAAGTATCAGAAAGGTGAAAATCACCGTATCCCAATCCATTTTCAAGGTGGAGGATCTCAGTCATAGCAACCTGATTGTTGAAATTCACCAATTCCACATATAAATTTTTACTCAACCTGTCAGGTAAATTATCCTCACCGGCAACCACATAAGCTTTAAACCACATATCCTCACCCGAATAGTAGGCGTTTCTGTCGGAATGCAAATATGCCCTTTCCTGAGGATATTCATCATTAAATTTAGCAAGCTGAGAACGAATTCTTACCATCCTCTTATCATCCAGGTCTCTGTAAAAGGCAATGGAAAGTAACCAAAAAGGAAGAATCCATATCATCAGCACCTTCAACACTCTCATGGCATTGATTTTAATGGTTAATAATTCTTCTACCTTAATTGACTAATTTACGACTATTTTTTTGTATCAGTGCACCCTGAACTTGTTTTTCTTATACAATTTTTAAGTTTGGAGGTCTTACCCCCCCAAAAAAAGAATCCGGTTTGTTATTCATGTATTTTTATGTACATATCAATTCTTTTAGCATAGCTTTTCCAGAATTCGCCTTTATGATTCAATTAAAAAATATTTAGGGATTCCCCTTAATCCTCTGTTTACTTTTTTTAAAAATTAGGCACTATATGAATGTAAACACAAAAATTTCAACCAAATAATCAAACTATAATGGGATACTTTGGAGAATGCTTTGAGAAAATCAATTACATTGATTATCTCATCCGGCAGAAAAATACAGGGGCGCCGGAAGATTTTGCAGAAAAATTACAAATCAATAAAGATGAGCTGAATGAATATTTGAATTTCTTCAGGAAAAATTTTAATGCACCTATCATATTTAATCCTCAAAACAGGACATACGAGTATCAAAGTCCCGGTTGCCTTTTTATGGGCTGGGTAGGTGCCACCAAACAAAATAGCCGAAAAGCTTATTTAATGAGCCCTGATTATTGAACCTTGTTAACCTCCGGATATAATGAATAAACTTCACGAATACTTTAACCTGATTGAAAAAATTGATTATTTTATTCAAAAAGGGGAAACCGGTTCACCGAAAGAATTGGCCGAGAAATTATCCATCTGCGAACGAAGTGTATATAGTTACATCGGGTTCATGAAATCGGAACTACATGCTCCCATAGTTTATGACTTTCAACTCAAATCCTATTCCTACCAGAAAAACGGCAAACTTGAACTGGGATGGGAAAATATAAAAAAGAGCCTAAAGAAAAGTAACGGTCAAAAACCTGTACTTTGCGAAGAGTATACATTGAATTAAGCTTGTTGATATGAAGTTTTAATGTTTTTTTGCGTTTTATGTAAAATTCATGTAGGTTTGAAGTAACCAAAAACAGAGAACATGTCACATGATGCTACGTTAGAACTAATTAAAACAGGCAATAAGAAAGTTCTTGACTCAATATACCTTACCAATCGAAAAAAATTTTTCCGCTTTGCAAACAGGTATAAAATGTTGTCTCATGAAGATATTGAAGAAATTTATAATGATGCCATACTGGTCTTGTATCACAATATACAGGAAGGGAAAATAGATCATGTAGTCGTAGGAGTTGAAAATTATCTTTATGGCATAGGACGAAATCTTCTCAGGCAAAAAGTCAGAAGTTTACCTGATGTGAACCTGGTTGAAATTGATTCGAATGAATGTACAAATTTCGACCTAATCTTATATCATGAAGAACAATTAAGTTCCCGTCAGGAAATTGTTAAAAAAGAAATTGAAAAAATAGGTGGGAAATGTCGTAAAATTTTAACCTGTTTTTACGTATACAGGATGAAACACAAAGAAATTGCCTTGGAATTAAAAACCACCGAAAGTACAATTAAAACACAGAAAGCCAGGTGTCTGGAAAAATTAAGAGAAACTTTAAAAGACAAATTATTGACGTAATAATTTTCTTTCTTATGTTAAAATAAATCTCGCTTAAAATTTAATGAGATGGACAACAAACCTGAATATGTTGATAAAATAGATGCCTGGTTAAGAGGCGAACTTACCAAACAATGGTCGGAGGAATTTCATAAATCTATGGAAGAAAACGATGAACTGAAAAAAGAAGCCGGTCTGATCCAGGATATTGTTGTAGGACTCAGGGCTTATGATGAAGAAACTTTAAGGGAAAGATTTAAAAATCTGGGCAGGCAACAGGATGAACAAAAGCACAGACAGCTGAAGTTATATACATTTTCAGCAATTGCTGCAATTGTTGTATTACTGATATCTGTCGGGATTTTTGTAAAATCAAGCATTTCTCATTCGGTTCAAAATAAGGAACTGACTGCTGAAGTGCTGTTTCATAAATATTTTCAGGCCTATCCCGTTCCCTCTGACAATATGCTCAGGGGAAGTGCTACGGCCAAGAAAACTGATAATGCTTCTGACGAAGCCATGAGGTGTTATGATGCAGAAAATTACAAAGAAGCTTCAAGAAAATTTGCCCTTGCTTTAAAACAATCTCCGTCAACTACCAACGACATTTTTTACCTGGGCATAAGCCAGTTGGCTACAAATCAGACAGAACCGGCTATTCACTCATTTCTTAAATTAGAATCACTCAATCAGCCTTTATATTCTGATCATGTAAAATGGTACCTGGCTTTGGGCTATTTAAAGGAAAATAAAAAGGACAAGGTCCGCCATTACCTGAAACAACTTATCGACAGTCAGTCAACCTATTCAGGACCCGCATCCGAATTGATGCACGAGATGAAATAAAGTTCTTTTTGCCAATTATAGAATTCGGGAATAGAAAATACGTAAGGGTTATTTAGTAAATTTGTAAATTACTAAATGATTTTTATGTCCACGAAAAGCCTACAACAATTCATTAATATCCTTGAAACTGAAGGAGAACTTATCCGGATTAAGGATTATGTTGATCCTGTCCTGGAAATTGCAGAAATTGCCGACAGGTTCACCAAACAGGGAGAAAAATCAAAAGCCCTTCTTTTCGAAAATAATGGAACCCATTATCCTTTACTCATCAATTATCTAGGATCAGAAAAAAGAATGAACCTCATTTTCGGGGGACAGGACCTGGATCAATTGAGCTGCGAAATTGGCAACTGGATGAAAAATTTCAGCAGTCCAAAGGAAAAGTTTTTAACCAAACTGAAATTTCTGCCCAGCCTCTCGAAATTAGGTTCATGGATGCCGGCCACCATAAAAGGCAAAGGGCATTGCCAGGAAATTATTGATCCCGTACCTGATCTGTTTTCACTTCCCGCCCTAAAATGCTGGCCAGCCGACGGCGGCAGGTTCATTACCCTGCCGATGGTCATCACCCGTGATGCAGAGACAGGTGTAAGAAATGTCGGCATGTACAGGATGCAGGTTTTTGATAAAGCCCTGACCGGCATGCACTGGCACCTTCATAAAACAGGCGCACGCCATTATGCCCAGTACAAAAAGCTGGGAAAGAAGATGCCCGTTGCAGTGGCCCTGGGCGGCGATCCT
>JAUZOH010000032.1 GCA_030706565.1 Bacteroidota bacterium
CGTTCCAATTTTGTATACAGGATGAAGGAAAGCAACACCTTTGTTTCATACAACCTGATTGACAAATATGAAACTATTCCCATCCATGTCGACATCAACCTGGTAAGCAACGACATCCTCGATATAGAAGCATTCAGAAACTGGAATCCCGAATATAAGACTGCAGAATTTATCCTGGAAAATGACAAATATGTTTGTGGCTGGAGTGTTGAAAAAATGTCGAAAAGCATGTTCAATGTGGTCAATCCCGATGATGTGGTCGAAAAATACGGCGCAGATACCCTTCGTATGTACGAAATGTTCCTTGGGCCTATCGATCAGTCAAAACCCTGGGACACCAACGGAATTGACGGGGTTCATAAATTTCTGCGCAAATTCTGGAAACTGTTCCATGACAAAGACAATAAACCATGCCTGTCGGACGAAGCTCCTTCGGCTGATGAACTGAAAATTTTGCACAAGACTATCCAGAAGATACAAAGCGATATTGAAGGTTTCTCTTTTAATACTTCAGTCAGTGCCTTTATGATTTGCGTCAACGAACTTAACGATATTAAATGCAACAAGCGGGCTATACTGGAACCCCTGACTATTTTAATTTCACCCTTTGCCCCTCACATTGCCGAAGAATTATGGCAATTACTGGGACATAATGAAAGCATCACTATTGCTCCATTTCCAAAATTTGAAGAGAAGTACCTTGTTGAAAACACTTTCAGCTATCCCATTTCTTTCAACGGAAGGATGAGGTTTAAATTGGAAGTTTCCAAAAGCAAGAATGCAGAAGAAATCAAGCAACTGGTTCTGATTCACGAAAATACCCAAAAATATCTGGAAGGTAAAACGGTGAAGAAAGTAATTGTGGTACCCGGCAAAATCGTCAATATAGTGATCGCATAATATGGCAAAAATATATTCCTTTTTAAAGCCCTATGTAATCATCACCTTTGGATTAATAGTTTATGCCATTGGATTAACCGCTTTTTTAATACCGGCTAAAATTACAGGAGGAGGCATCAGTGGTGTCGCTACCATTATTTATTTTGCCACAGGTTTCCCGGTGGGTTACGGTTATCTGCTTTTAAACATTGTTTTGCTGGTTATAGCCATCCGGGCGCTGGGCGCAAACTTTGGCGTCAAGACTATTTTTGCGGTAATCATGCTTTCGGGAATACTGGCTTTTTTCCAGACAATTTTCAAGGCCAGGATTTTGGCAGACACTTTTCTTACCACCGTAATTGGAGGCATACTTACCGGTACAGGAATAGGGATTGTATTCACCCAGGGAGGAAGCACCGGAGGAACGGATATCATTGCACTGATCATCAATAAAAACAACAATATCCGTCCGGGCAGGATCATTCTTTATATTGACGTTTTTATTATCTCTTCGTCCTATATTATCTTGCGTTCGGTCGAAAGTGTTGTTTACGGATATGTAGCCATGGCAATAACCGGTTATGTGATCGACCTGGTACTTTCAGGTTCACAACAGTCGGTACAGATGCTCATCTGTTCCAAAAGATATGACGAAATAGCCGAAAGAGTGGGTAAGGAAGTAGGCAGGGGCATTACACTCCTTGACGGACAAGGATATTATCTGAAAGAACAAACCAAAATTTTAATGATCCTGACCAAGAAACAGGAATCAAGCCATGTATTCAGAATAATCAAAGATATTGATCCCAATGCCTTCATTTCAATCAGCAATGTTTCAGGAGTGTTTGGTAAAGGTTTTGATAAATTAAAAATTTAAAAGCTGCTGTTTTGAAAAAAAAAGTTTTACTGGTTATCCTTTTAATCCTGGTTATTGTACTGCTGTTATTTAGAGTAAAAGATTTCAAAAGGAATACCACGGAACTGGCTTCTGATAGTGATGACAATGATTCCACTAAATTAGCTGCCATAGAAATGGAATACAACATTCCGGTTCGTGCCTTTAATATCATTCATGGGACTTTGCAGCCGGAGGAGCACATTTCCGAATTGTTAAAAAAATATCATGTAGCCGACAGCAGCATTAATCAGTTAACCCTTCTTCCCGACACCACGTTTGATATGCGTACTGTTAAATCAGGGAATAACTATGCATTATTTTTCGATAAAAAAGGGAACAGGGCACTTCATTACCTGGTGTATGAAAAAGACCTGGTCGATTATATAGTTTTCGACTTTTCGCATACCCTCCATGTAGAAAAAAAGGAAAGAGAAGTCACGACCAAAGCCGGAATTGCAAGCGGAGTCATCAGTTCTTCGCTATGGGATTGCATGGCCAAAAACGACATCAACCCCATGGTGGCCATGAAACTTTCTGAAATTTATGCCTGGAGTATAGACTTTTTCGGGTTAAGGCCTGGCGATGCCTTTAAAGTCATCTATGAAGAACAAACCGTGGATACTTTTTCAATTGGGATAACCAGAATATATGGGGCATGGTTCAGGCATAACGGGAAAATATATTATGCCATTCCCTCAATCAGGCAGCACAATGTATTTTATGATGAGAACGGGAAAAGCATGAAAAAGGCTTTCTTAAAAGCACCACTAAAATTTTCGCACATCAGTTCAAAATTCACCAAAGCCAGGTTTCATCCCATTTTAAAAATCTGGAGGCCGCATTTGGGCGTAGACTATTGTGCTCCGACAGGTACACCCATACATTCGGTAGGTAACGGAAAGATTCTTATTGCCAAATACAGCGGAGGTGCCGGCTGGATGATCAAAATAAAGCATGGCAAGCAATACATTACAAGCTATATGCACATGAGCCATTTTGCCCGGGGCATCCACACAGGGGCAAGTGTTTCGCAGGGGCAGGTCATTGGTTATGTAGGCACCAGTGGTTTGGCAACTGGCCCTCACCTGGATTTCCGTTTCTGGAAAAACGGAGTGCCCATAAACCCGTTGAAGGTAATTTCGCCTCCGGCCAATCCGGTGAAACCCTCTGAAAAGAAATATTTCAACATGATCAGAAATAGCCTGATCCGCAACCTTAATCTTATTCCCCTGGAAGAAAGCAGCAAGTAATTACAATTGATTCAGTACAACCTTTTCAATTATCGTGGGGAAGTATTTGTATTCGAGCTGGTGAACTTTTTGGGCCAGTGTTTCGGCAGTATCCCCGTCAGCAACCGGGCAGGTAGCCTGAAATATGGTAGTGCCACTGTCATAGATCTTATTTACATAATGTATGGTTATGCCCGATTCTTTTTCCTGATGGTCAATAACCGCCTGGTGTACTTTTTCGCCGTAAAAACCTTTCCCTCCATATTTAGGCAGCAGAGCAGGATGGATATTTATAATTTTATTAGGGAAAGCCTCTATCAGGGATTCGGGAACCAGCCACAAAAAACCGGAAAGGACAATAAAATCCGTTTTTTGTTCTTTGAGAAAATCGACAATTCCATTGGTTTCATAAAACTGATGCCGGTCAAAAACCAAGGTAGGGATATTGAATTTTTTAGCACGCTCTAAAACAAAAGCATCTTTTTTATTCGATAAAATGTAAGTAATTTTTATATTTTTGTGTAGATTAAAGTAGTTTGCAATATTTTCAGCATTAGTTCCAGAACCGGAAGCAAATATTACTATATTCTTCATTTGATGAATTTTAACAAAAAGGGGAATGAAACAAAAAATCTGCAAGTTTAAAATATTTTTTAATTAAATCATAATTTTTCTAAAATAAATTACCTTTGCATTAAGAAAAGAAAAAAAATAATTTGAAATTATAGATTATTAACTTTTCTTTGCAGCACAAAATTATTTATCAATTATTAACTCATTTAAAAAATTAAAGTTATGTCTGATATTGCATCAAGAGTAAAAGCAATTATTGTTGATAAACTCGGAGTTGACGAAAATGAAGTTACTCCTAATGCTAGTTTCACAAACGATTTAGGTGCAGATTCTCTTGACACTGTTGAATTGATCATGGAATTTGAAAAAGAATTTAACATCAGCATTCCTGATGATCAAGCTGAAAGCATCGGAACCGTTGGCGACGCCATTAAATACATTGAAAGCAACGCAAAATAAATTTTAGTCTAAAAACACAAATTCATGGAATTAAAACGAGCTGTAGTAACAGGTCTTGGGGCAATTACTCCTATAGGAAATAATGTTGAAGAATTTTGGAAAAATCTTATTGATGGCGTTAGTGGCTCAGATTTAATTACTCGTTTTGATACCAGCAAGTTTAAGACAAAGTTTGCGTGCGAAGTTAAAAATTTTGACCCTAGCCAATATTTCGACAGGAAAGAAGCCAGGAAATTAGATCTGTTTTCTCAATTTGCTCTTGTCGCAGCTGAAGAAGCAGTAGCCAATTCAAAACTTGATTTAGAGCAGATTGATAAAAACAGGGCTGGTGTAATTTGGGGCTCAGGAATTGGCGGCATTAATGTTTTCTTCGAGGAAGTGATGAATTTTGCAAAGGGTGACGGGACTCCCCGTTTCAATCCTTTCTTCATTCCGAAAATGATTTCCGATATTGCTGCCGGCCACATTTCCATGAAATATGGTTTCAGAGGTCCTAATTTTTGTACCGTAGCTGCATGTGCTTCTTCAACCAATGCAATCATTGAAGCCCTGACTTATATCCGTTTAGGAAAAGCTGATATTTTTGTGGCAGGTGGTTCTGAAGCAGCCATTAATGAAGCAGGAATGGGTGGATTTGGTTCCATGCAGGCTATTTCGACCAATAATGAGAGCTACAAAACTGCATCGCGGCCGTTTGATTTAACAAGAGACGGTTTCGTGATGGGTGAAGGTGGTGCAGCCCTTGTTATTGAAGAATATGAACATGCAGTAAAACGCGGGGCTACCATTTATGCTGAACTTGTTGGCGGAGGAATGTCTGCAGATGCTTATCACCTTACACATCCACATCCTGAAGGCTTAGGCGCTGCTTTGGTTATGAATAGCTGTCTGGAAGATGCTCACATTAAACCTGAAGATGTTGATTACGTCAATGTCCACGGAACATCTACTCCGGTTGGTGATACTGCTGAAATCCTGGCTATTTCAAAAGTATTTGGAGAACATGCTTATAAGATGAATATAAGTGCCACAAAGTCGATGACAGGGCACCTTTTAGGTGCAGCTGGGGCTGTTGAAGCTATTGCCAGCGTTCTTGCAACTAAATACGATATTGTTCCCCCTACGATTAACCACACAACTGACGATCCTGCAATTGACAGCAAACTGAATTTTACTTTTGGTAAAGCCCAAAAACGAGTTGTAAATTATGCTCTGAGCAATACTTTCGGTTTTGGCGGTCATAATGCCTCAGTTGTTTTTAAAAAATTTTCTGAATAATCTGTGTCACGAAAAAGTCTTTTTTTAGTTAATCTCTTTGGTTCTAAAAGGATATTCTTTCTCACACTTAAAAGAATTACCGGATTTTTCCCTGGAGAACTGGCTTTTTACGAACTGGCATTCATACACAAATCGGCATCGAAAACCACAAATGGTCATTTCGTCAATAATGAACGACTTGAGTATTTGGGTGATGCCATTTTGGATGCTGTGGTGGCGGATTTTGTTTTTACTTCCTTCCCCCATAAAGACGAAGGTTTTCTTACCCAGGTACGTTCAAAACTCGTAAAAAGGGCTTTTTTGGATGATCTGGCCATACAACTTGGCATCCATCGCCTGGTGATCTCTCAAATTCCCAGTTTCAACAATAAAAAACACCTCTATGGCAATGCTCTCGAAGCATTGGTCGGTGCTATTTATCTGGATAAAGGATATGCCCTGACCAAAAAGTTCGTTGTCAATAAGGTTATCAAAAAATATGTTGACCTTCAGGAACTGATTCAGACTGAAACCGACTTTAAGAGCCGGATTATTGAATGGGGCCAGAAAAACAAACAGGAAATTTATTTTGACAACCAGGAGGAAATATTCGATTTGAAAAAGAATCCCATTTTTATCTCCAGGGTTAAGGTAGTTGACAAAAATATTGGAACGGGCAAAGGTTTTTCAAAAAAAGAAGCTGAACAAAATGCTGCAGAACAGGCTTTGCTGGCGGTGGGTATCATGTAGGTTTTATTTTTGCTCATGTGAAAAAATCGGTTCATAAATTAATTGTTGAGCCTGAATCTGATATAGCTTTATGGGCTATCGTATCATCAGAAAGTGACTACCGCCTGAGCTGGTTGCTAAATACCCGTCTGTCTTTTCAACTGTCCAAAACGGAAAATTTCAAAACCTTCCATTCAAAAACCGGAATATCCCAGGAATTTTCCACCTATTGTTTCGAGGATGAAGAAAAATGCCTGGCCTGCCGTCTTTATTCCAATCAATGCGAAAATGGCTTTTTAATTGAAGAGCTGAAAAACATCGATTACCTTTTTCAAATCCTCGGGAATATTTCCAATACAGAACTAAACTCCCTGCTTACCAAAATAAGGGAAATTGAAAATATCTCAGCCCTCATCCGCATTGATCCTGTAAAATATAAATCGGCCAAAAAATTATTCTGCTAATTAACCTTCGATCACCGGTTTCATCACCTTTCCTATAAAAATTATCGTATTGCTCTTTTCCTCGCGGATTACAAAAAGAAATGGCCTGTTTACGGTAAAATAAATGGTCTGGTCAGGCCCGGCCGAAGTACAAATTATTTCAACCGATGTAACAGCAGCAGCTTCGGTTCCTTCCTCATTTACGTCCACATAAGACTTATGTTTTACCCTTGAAATGCATAGACGAGCCTGATTGTTAATCTTCGAAAAATTTGCCAAATCGGAATCAAAAGCAATACCCATGCCCAAATTGGTCAGATATTTCTTCAGTTCATCCTCAAATGAAAATTTGAACTTGGGAAGAAGAATATGAACATCTCCATGAGAATAATAACTTTTCATCCAGGTATTCCAGTTTTCATCCGTAAGGTTATTGATAAGGTCATCCACAGTCTTCCCGTTATTGGGCAGCAAGACGCACATGCTGTAATTGCCCTGTCCGTAAAACATCCTGACCGAACTGAACAAATCATTGCTGGTGTAATCAAATGAGCCTTCAGTGACCATGGTAGGGATACTAATGGATTGATTATCGCTCAAGGCAAAAGGCTGATTGGAGGTTTTCCCGGCATCAAATTTCCTCAGCCAGCTTCCTTTAAAATAAACCGCATTAATCAGATACATCACAGTTTCATCTGAAATTTGGTCAATAATGGTTTTAATTTTACCCTTTGTCTTATCGGCCACCCAGCCATTAATGGTAGTTAGTGCTGAAGGACTTGAGAAATCAAGCCCCTGTACCTGGGCATTGAAATACTTCTGATTAGTCGACAAAAAATCAGGCAGCACCTGGAAGGTATTTCTGTACCAGATAGAGTTTGCAATATTAAGGACAACTTTGGGATCGAGTGAGGTTAATTGTTGCATCAGGTTTTGAAAGGAGGCGTTTACGTCATCTGTGGTCAGCCCTGTAATTTTCAACGTCTTTGCCATAGCCTCCCGGGTAGTCCCGTCGGCTCCGTTATAAGTCATAGCCAGGGCCAGGGAAACCGAAACCGGAGAGATAAACAGGTTACTGTCCCCTAAACTTTTACTCATCTCTTTAAAAAGATCAAAACCAAAAGCATTGGAACTACCCACCAGAACTTGGGCAGTCTGGGTAAGATTAACATCCTTGGGTTGGTAAACCGCCAGGTCATCTCCACTTTTCCTGCATGAAGCAAACAAACAGGTAATGACCAACATCACTAAAGGGAATTTATAAGTTTTCATTTTTATTTCTTTTTTCAAAAGATGTTTATAAATAGAAAAAAGTTGCGTTTGAAAAAAATAAATACAATACGCAACCTTTTCTTTGACAGAATCATCTTCTCAACAAATGAAAACTATTATGACCGGCATCATAGTTTACCAATTTTGTTGTAATTTTATCATTCAAATGCTTAGGCTTAATCAAATTGGTGAATACAATAGCTGACATAATAGCAGGTTGCAAAAAAGGGAAACGGAAATCCCAGAAAGAGCTGTATGATATGTTTTCGGGGAAAATGTATGCAGTATGCCTTCGCTATACCTCAAATGCCGATGAAGCAAAAGATATCCTTCAGGACGGTTTTGTGAAAGTATTTACCAATTTGAATACTTTCAATTTCAAAGGATCTTTCGAAGGCTGGGTCAGGCGGATTATGATCAATACTGCCATTGCCTGCTACAGGACGAAGAAAAATATTTACACCCTTGAGATTGTGGATGATATGGAAACCGGCAACGATAATGTTTTTGAAAGCCTGTCGGCTGAAGAGTTGCTGAAGATCATCAGGAAACTTCCTTCCCAGTATAAAATGGTTTTCAATCTTTATGCCATTGAAGGTTATTCGCATAAAGAGATAAGCGAGATGCTGGGAATAACGGAAAGCACCTCAAAATCAGATTTGTCAAGGGCAAGGGCAATTTTGAAAGCAAAAATAACAGATGAAACAGAAACTTTAGCTAAAGTAGTTCGCCTCTCATGATACGGGAAGAAAAAGATATTGAACAATTATTAAAAAACAGAATTAAAGATCTGGAAATAGCCCCGCCTCCCGGGGTTTGGGCCAGTATTGAACATAAACTTGAAGAGGAGAAACACCGCTCAGGAATCCTGTTGATGTTCAAAATGGCTGCTTCATTTGCCCTGGTTGCAGTTATCGGAATAAGCTCTTTCTGGTTATACAGACATGAACGAGTAGCGCCCCAAATCGCCCAAAATTCATCTTTCCATAAAGTAAAACATACAGCAGAAAATTATCAGATCCGGACAGATGAAAATAAACCGGAAAGGAACAAAAATACAGTCAAAAAAATAACCGTTTTAGCAGCCATACAAAACGGCAAATTTCAAACAGGGATTAAACACAACACTCCGCCCCAGAAAAATAATGCACCTCATCCTGCTGCAACAAACGGGCAATTGGTCATAAACACCCCGAAATTTGCAATATCCAGACAAACTCAAAATTTATTAATTTCCGGCAGGGATTATCCATCAACTTTTCAAATTAATAAAGCTGCGCCAGTTGCTTCAACAAATGCAATCAATGATTCAGTTGCAGTTCCAGAAAATCAGCAACAATTAATGGCACTGGCCAGGATAAACTGTCAGGTTCTAAACTCCGGTAATCAGAAGCCTGTTGCCCTAAACGGGCAATCGTCCGTAAAAGCAGAAACCGGTCAGGCCCATATCAACTTAAAAGATCCGTTCAATCTTAATTCCGGTGATGCAGGGGCTGTTTTTTCCAACAATACTTCTACTTCCGAAGGAAAATGGTCGGTAGGCGGATGCTATTCTCCAAACTATTCTTTCCGGACTATCTCAGGAGAAAGTTCCGGAGAATATTCAGAAAAAGGGTTGATGGCTTTTTCGGGCGGTATGAAAGTTAAATATGCCAGCAAAAGCCGTTGGTCTTTCCAGTCAGGTGTCTATTACAGCAAAAAAGGGCAGGTCATTAACGATGTATCGGCAGTAAGCTATTCCACGGGCCAGACAAAAATGCTACAAGCCGGCTATCAACAAACCGTTGCCTATTATTTTAATAATTCCACAGGAAAAATCACCTCCTCATCATCTAATAATTCCACTAAAATAATCGGTACCAATTTTTCAGAACTTGCTTGTTCCAATAGCGGGGTATTTAAACAATCCTCCTTAGTTTCGAACAGTGCTTCTTCTGTAAGTCTGGTCCAGAGTTTTGATTTCATCGAATTACCTTTCGTCATGAATTATAAAATAATTGACCGAAAGACAGATGTACACCTGATTGGCGGAATTAGCACCAATATACTGGTTGACAATAAGATATACGATAAAAGTGATGCCCAAAAAAATAAATTAGGAAGCACAGAGGATGTCTGTACCTTTAATTGCAGCAGCGTTATGGGTATCGGAATGGATTATCCGCTCTCAAAAAAAATGACTATAAGTTTCGATCCGACTTTCAACTATAATCTTAATTCCTTCAACAAAAATAGCGGGTTGAACAGCCATCCCTACTCATTCTATTTTATGACAGGGATAAATTATAACTTCTAAAACCCCCTTCGTGAGCTTAAATTGATTTTTTATCAATTATGGACATCCATTATTTCCCAAATTCAAAAACTTTTGGAAAAAGTAGCTTAAGATTAGTTAATTTTGTAGTCTTTTTTAGGAAGATAGATTAATGACCGGCAAAACATTTGGGATGATTAATCTGAGTAATTGAAAACAAAGAATAAAAGAAGGACAGACGGAAATGAAGTTGTTTAATAAAGACTTAGGGAAAAAGGACAGAAGAATTATCACCGTTGGAATTTTAACGTCTATTGCCATTTTGGAAATTGTGTTATTCTGTTTTTTTAAAGATAAAGAAAGCGATGACGAGAATTATCGAAATGCTTTTGCGCACCAATACGGGATTTATTCGCCAGAACTGCCTGACAGATTGAATTTTGCAGGGGAACCGGTTCCCCTGAATGATTTCGATGTAAAAGAAAGCCTGGATAAAGAATTGATGGTAAATATTTATTGGCAGTCGCAGACTTTGCTCTTTCTTAAAAAAGCACACCGTTTCTTCCCCGTCATCGAGCCCATTTTGAAAAAAAATCATATTCCCGACGACTTTAAATATCTGGCAGTAGCCGAAAGTGGATTAAGCAATGAAGTATCCCCGGCCGGAGCCAGGGGATTCTGGCAACTGCTCGAAAAAACCGCTAAAGATTGCGGGCTTGAGGTAAATGAAGAGGTTGATGAACGTTATAACCTGGAGAAAGCAACTGAAGCTGCCTGCCAATACCTCAGGTCATCATACAAGACACAAAAAAACTGGACTCTGGTGGCTGCCTCATATAATATTGGTAAAACAGGCGTAAGCCGGCAACTCTCCAAGCAGAAAGTAGACAATTATTACGATTTACTCTTTGGCGAAGAAACCGCCAGGTATATTTTCCGGATTCTGGCCATCAAATTAATTATTACCAATCCCGACAAATATGGATACCACCTGCGCGAAAAGGATTTGTACCCCATAATCCCGGTAACAAAAATCAAAATAGATTCCTCTGTTGATAATTGGTCAGATTTTGCCCAATCACATTCTGTTAATTATAAAATTTTGAAAATATTTAATCCCTGGTTAAAAGGCTACACGTTAACCAACAAGGAGAAGAAAACTTATATGATCAGCCTGCCTCAGAAGGGTTTAAGATAAAGTGAGCAGTGTGGTATTTTTGAACTAAATTAAAACTTGATAGTTGAGTAATAATAACAATAATAGTATCCCATCGCCTGAAAGCAGTGATAACCTCTGCGTTTATGGGGCAAGAGTCCACAACCTGAAAAATGTGGACGTGATCATTCCACGGAATAAACTGACTGTAATCACCGGTTTGAGTGGAAGCGGGAAATCGTCACTTGCTTTTGACACCATTTATGCCGAAGGGCAACGCCGGTATATTGAAACCTTGTCTGCATACGCCCGCCAATTTCTGGGTAATATGGAACGCCCTGATGTGGATAAGATTTCAGGCCTTAGCCCGGTTATTTCCATTGAACAGAAAACCACTTCAAAAAATCCCAGGTCGACGGTAGGAACGATCACTGAAATATATGATTTCCTTCGTTTGCTTTTTGCCCGGGCCGGCGAAGCTTATTCATATATCACCGGCGAGAAAATGGTAAAATATACTGACGAACAAATCATCAAGCTTATACTTGAAAAATTCATCAACAAAAAAACCATTGTTCTTGCGCCATTGGTAAAAGGCCGGAAGGGACATTACCGCGAACTCTTTGAGCAAGTCAGGAAGAAAGGTTTTCTATACGCCAGGATTGACGGAGAAATAAAAGAGCTAGTCCGCGGCCTGAAAGTTGACCGTTACAAGACACACGATATTGAGATTGTTGTCGACAAACTGTTGGTTGCCGAAAAAGACGTCAAAAGGCTTAAAGATTCCATACAGGTTGCAATGAACCTGGGGAAAGGCGTCATTTTACTGCTTGATGTTGAAAGTAACCAGGCAAAATACTTTAGCAAGCGGCTGATGTGCCCCACTTCGGGTATTTCCTATAATGAACCGGCTCCCCATTCTTTTTCCTTCAATTCGCCGCATGGGGCCTGTCCGAAATGCAACGGGCTGGGTGAAATCAGCGAAGTCGACCTGGACAAGATTTTCCCCAATCCCGAATTAAGCATCAAAAAAGGAGGCATAGAACCGCTGGGGACTTACAAAAATTCTTTAATATTCTGGCAGATTGAAGCCATAGGCAGCAAATATGATTTTACCCTGAATACTCCTATCAAAGATATACCGGAAGAAGCCATCAACATCATCCTCTACGGCTCTGACGAATCATTTAAAATGCCGGACACCCCGATGGGCTTAAGGGCAAATTATTTTCTGAGCTTCGACGGGATCGTCAATTACATCAACAACAGTCTTGATGATGAAGACCTCTCCAAAAATTCAAAAAAATCCATCAACCGCTTCATCAAACAAATTGTATGCCCCGAATGTAAAGGGACCAGGCTTAACCGCGAGGCATTACATTTTCTGATCGACAATAAAAATATTGCCGACCTGACGGCCATGGATCTGCGGGATTTGAATCTATGGTTTGAAAATCTTGAAGACCGGCTCAATGAGAAACAAAAACAGATTGCCAGGGAAATCATCAAAGAAATAAGCAGCCGTTTGAATTTCCTGCTTGATGTCGGACTGGATTATCTTTCACTCAGCCGGAGTTCCAAAAGCCTTTCGGGAGGCGAAAGCCAAAGGATCAGGCTTGCTACCCAGATAGGTTCACAACTGGTAAACGTTCTTTATATCCTGGATGAACCCAGCATAGGCCTTCATCAAAAGGACAACCATAAGTTGATTAATTCTCTGCAAAAATTAAGAGATGCAGGAAATTCGGTCATTGTTGTGGAACACGACAAGGATATGATCCTTTCGGCCGATTACATTGTTGACATGGGCCCGTTTGCCGGCAGGCACGGAGGTGAAGTGGTTGCCCAGGGCACGCCAAAGGAAATATTGCAATCCGAAAGCCTCACGTCCCAATACCTTAACCTGAAAAAGCAGATTGTAATGCCTGCCGGACGGCGCAAAGGGAATGGGAAATTCATTACCCTTTACGGTGCACAGGGGAATAACCTGAAAGATGTTACCGCGAAATTTCCTTTAGGGACCTTTATCTGCGTTACCGGAGTGTCGGGCAGCGGGAAATCCACCCTGATTAATGAGACGCTGCAGCCTATCCTGAGTAAACATTTTTACAGGTCGCTGCAGGAACCCCTGCCCTACAGTTCTATTGAAGGAATTGAAAATATCGACAAAGTAATTGAAGTAGACCAGTCGGCACTCGGGCGAACACCCCGCTCCAACCCTGCAACCTATACAGGCGTTTTCTCCGACATAAGGAAACTGTTCGAAATGACTCCGGAATCGAAAATCCGCGGATATTCGGCAGGACGTTTTTCCTTTAATGTCAAAGGAGGGCGCTGCGAAACATGCAGAGGTGCCGGGGTTCAGACCATAGAAATGAATTTCCTTCCCGATGTATATGTGGTTTGCCACGACTGCAACGGGAAAAGATATAACCGGGAAACCCTGGAAGTAAAGTTCAAAGGGAAATCCATCAGCGATGTACTGGATATGACCATCAACCAGGCTGTGGAATTCTTTGAAAACATACCGGCTATCAATAAAAAAATCGAAACCTTAAAAGAAGTCGGTTTAGGATACATCAGACTGGGCCAACCCTCAACCACTCTATCCGGCGGCGAATCACAACGGGTAAAATTAGCGGCCGAACTATCCAAACGCGATACGGGCAACACCTTGTATATCCTTGACGAACCCACCACCGGCCTTCATTTTGAAGACGTCAGGGTATTGCTTGAGGTACTGAACAAATTGGTGGAAAAAGGAAATACGGTCATTGTGATCGAACACAATATGGATGTGATTAAAATGGCCGATTATATCATCGATATTGGCAAAGATGGAGGGAAAAACGGAGGCGAAATTATTGTGACCGGCACCCCCGAACAAATCCTTAATTGCAAAGAAAGCTACACTGCAGAATATTTGCAGAAGGAACTTATGCCCCGGTGAGGTTTCAAACTATTATCTTGTTTATGTTTATTAATTTTATAATTTTGTAATCTTTAATAACATTTTATTCTGACAAATTAATTTACCCAATAAAAATATCATGTCTGTAAGTGAAGAATTAATAAAAGATACTTTCAAGCAAAAAGACTGGAGCGAAATTCAGATTTCCGACTCATGGCGGATTTTTAAAATCATGTCCGAATTTGTTGACGGTTTTGAGAAACTGGCCAGGATAGGTCCCTGCGTTTCAATTTTCGGTTCTGCACGTACTACCCCGGATAGTAAGTACTATAAACTTGCCGAAGAAATTGCTTTTCAGCTTACCAAGCATGGTTACGGAGTAATTACAGGCGGTGGCCCGGGAATCATGGAAGCCGCAAACCTGGGTGCAAAAAAAGGTAAAGGGCGCTCGGTGGGCATAAATATAGATTTGCCCTTCGAACAACAGCCCAACTTATTTATTGATCCGGATAAACTGATTACCTTCGATCATTTCTTCGTACGGAAGGTGATGTTCGTTAAGTATGCCCAGGGATTTATTGTCCTGCCCGGTGGATTTGGCACGTTCGATGAACTCTTTGAAGCATTGACCCTGATCCAGACTGAAAAAATTGGCCGTTTCCCAATTATCCTGGTCAGTAAATCCTATTGGTCGGGACTGATTGAATGGATTAAGGAAGTAATGCTCGAACAGGAACATAACATCAGCCCGGAAAATATGGACTTATTCAATGTGGTGGATACCGCCGAAGAAGCTGTAGATATTATTAACACCTTCTATTCGAAGTACCTTTTAAGCCCAAATTTCTAATTCCTATATTGTTAAGATTATTATATTTTTGCTATTATTGTAAATTAATTAAAATAACCTCAGAAGATAAGCTTATCTAACTAAATTGCTGAATATGATCAGATCGGTTTTGCTTCTTCTAAATATGATTGGAGTAATTTTTTTCCATACTTTTTTCGAAGGAGGAGTATCGGTTAAAATTAATGCTCCTAAGGAAGTAATAGCTGGTACCGATATGCATATTCAGGTTACCCTGAAAAAAGGGAACCTTGAAAGTTTCTCCAGGTTTCAGCAAGATTTGCCTGCAGGTCTGGAAGCCTCCTCCGAAAATTCAAATTCAGGAGATTTTACCTTTCAGGACAAAAAAATCAGGCTGATGTGGTTCCGACTCCCCGCTGATGATGAAATAACTTTTACGTATATCATTCACGTCGATCAAAGACTTAAAGGCAAGTTTTCTCTGGATGGCAAATTTTCCTATATTGAGGGTAATGAAAGGAAATCGGTTGACGCCAATCAGCAAAGCGTTACAATTTTGCCTTCCCCAACTATCGACCGCAAACTTATTGTAGATATTAATGAATTTGAAAAATCGGTAATACCCGATCTCAATATAAACGAAAGCAAAAGCCTTGTTTGTATTCGCCAAAAACCCAATTTGCAGGAAGGTGCAAATGAGATTTTTGTTAATCTGCTCTTATGCAAACAGGATAAAAACAGTTTTGCCAAAATTGAGGAAAAGATTCCTGAAGGATACACTGCTGAAGGGATAGATACCAAAGAGGGGACATTTACCTTCAAAAACGGAATTGCAAAATTTCAATGGATGAATTTACCTTCAGAACCTTATTTCGTAGTAACCTATAAACTAATCCCAAAAGAAAAACTAAAGACAAAAAGTTTGGTTCTGAAAGGTAGTTTTTCGTATGTGGAAGATGACAAAACAATCAACAGTGAAGTTGTCGAGCAGAATTTCAACCTCAGGGATATAAATAAAACTCAGGTGGCAGGTTTAATGGCCCAAGCCAAACAGACAGCAGCAAAAAATAAAAAGAAAAATATTGTTAGTGTTTCATCAGAAAGAGATGAAAATGATCAACCCACTACCCTTATTACGGATTTAAAAACCGGGATTACCCGGAAACTATCAGAAACGGATACTGTGGAAGGCGTCACTTACAGGGTTCAGCTTGCTGCAGGGCATAAACCCGTAAACGTAAAAAGCTATTTCGAAAAATATAAAATTGAAGATCCTGTCTATACTGAACAACATCAAGGATGGAAAAAATATTCCATCGGTTCGTTCAAACTTTATAAAGATGCCAGGGATTACCGGATTCATATTTGGAATACCACAACTATTGGAGATGCATTTGTTTCGGCATATAACAATGAAGTAAGAATAACCGTACAGGAAGCCCTTATGATTGGTAACCAAAAATGGGATAAATAAAAATTATCAGATGGTCAGAAAATTTACTTACATATTTTTTTCACTGGCAATTTTATTCATTTTCGATATAAATACCGTTCTGGCGCAAGAAAATGTATATGAAAACCTGCTGAAAGAGGAAGTAGAGGTTCTGAATCCGGTTTATAAACCTGTAATTGGCGTGGGCACCGGAGTTTTAAATTATATTGGCGAGGTTCACAATAATATTCACAACAGTGTTGTGGGGAGGCAAAATACCGGTTACAAGATAGATGTAACCACTTTTATAGACAATAAAAACAGGTACTTCAATGCCAACTTCTATCTGCTGCTGGGTAACCTCAATGGCAATGAAAGAAATTATACTGATCCCAACCGGAATTTAAATTTCAGCACGGACATTTATGATTTCGGCATCAATGTAATATACAATTTCGGGCATTTTATCAGTAAAAAAAGCCTCATTACCCCCTTCATCGGGCTTGGCTTGGAGGATTTCCAGTTTAATTCAAAAACCGACTTACACGATTCGCAAGGACGGAAATATTATTACTGGACAGACGGGACCATCAGGGATATAGACCAGTCTTTGGCCGGAACTCAGACAAGCAACATTCTTCATCGCGATTACACTTATGAAACAGATATAAAAGACCTGAAACGTTTTGGATTATCCAACTACAGCCAAAATGCCTTAGCCATACCCATTGACCTGGGCTTAAAATTTAATATCTCAAGCAGGATGTATATGAAACTGGGGACTTCCCTGCATTATACATTCACCGATAATATTGACGGAGTGAGTTATGAAGGGAAAGAAAGAACAGGGAATAAAATGAACGATATGTTCACTTATTCCTATGTTTCATTCCACTTCGACTTATTCTCCTCGCCCAAAACGGTTACTTTTGAAAAATTATTTGCTGATGTGGATTTCGATTATGCCATGTTTGAAGATGAAGATAATGATATGGTTTTCGATCCTGTTGACAAATGCCCCCACACTCCCTTTGGGGTTGAAGTCGATTCAACCGGCTGTCCCCTGGATGCCGACAAAGACGGGGTGCCAGATTATCTGGATAAACAGCCTCATTCAAATCCCAATGCAATTGTCGATGAGAATGGTATTGAAATCAGTCCCGACCATCTTGCACTGGCACTGGATACCGCCCAGGCCATCAAACGTGAAGATGTGGAAGCATACCTGCAAACCATACTCGGAGCCGCCAAGTATTATAAAAAACATGGCAGTGTAACCATTCCTGAGAAATTTAAGGCTTTGGATACCAACCATGACGGCTATATCTCCTACGAAGAATTGCTGAAAACGATAAACGACTATTTCGACTTCAAGAATAATATGTCGAATAAGGACATTGGCGAACTGACAGACTTCTTCTTTACCCAATAGAAAACTATTTTAACAGAAATCCATGTAAGAGTCAGCACTATAATAGTGACCCTTGTGAAAGCCTTGTGTTCCTTGTAGTTTGATGATAGTTTGAAGTGGTTTGAAATACCTTACCACTAAGGCACAAAGAGCACGGAGGGAAAAAGTGGTTTGAGATTGTTTGAGGAGGTTTGATACAG
>JAUZOH010000033.1 GCA_030706565.1 Bacteroidota bacterium
ACAGGAATCACTAAATTTATTTTCATTGGATTATTGATTGATTTTGCATTCTATTTCGGGCCTTTCATCGAGATAGTGCAGTAACTTTTCAGTAAGGGATACCTTTACAGAACGTGAACGCAGTTCTACAGCCATGTTTTCTGCTGCATCCCATACATAAAACTTCAGGGCTATTTTCCCTTTTTCATCAGAAAACCCTTTTATTTCATCAATAAGCTGATCATTCACCTGCTGAAGAGGCACACTGAATGAAATAGATTTGATCATTTCATCTTTTACATCAGCCAGCATGGAGATGCTCTTAATCCTGACTTCCAGCTCGTTTTCGCGGTAACGTTTAGGCTGAACCCTTGCTTTTATAAGCAAGGAATAACCGGGCACAAAAAATTTGCTTCTGTCCACATAATCTTTTGAAAACATCATCAGCGTATAGGAGTCGGTATAATCTTCAATGGTCATCGAGCCATAAGGATTACCGGTTTTTGTCATGGCCTGCCTTACTGCAGTAACAATACCCGCGAAGCAAACTTCCCTCCCATTCAGTTCTTTGAGATCGCCATTAAGTTGTGAAAGACTTGCATTCGTGAAATGATTTATCTCCAGTTTGAATGTATCAAGCGGATGAGCCGACAAATACATACCGATCAGTTCCTTCTCCTTATTGAGCCGCTCCAGGGTAGACCATTTCTCAGCTTGAGGAATTTCAGGTTTTGTCATCTCAAAACCTGCTTCAGTCCCGAAAAGTGAAACCTGTTTCACATTTTTCTCCTGCTGTACCTTATTTCCGTAACGGATCAAATTCTCAAGGAAGCTGCTGCCTTTAGCATCGAGGGTAAAAAACTGGCTGCGGTCGATTTCCGGGAAGCAGTCGAATGCTCCTGAAGAAGCCAGGCATTCCTGATTCTTCTTGTTCACACTCTGAAGGTTAACCCGCTCTACAAAATCGAATATATCCTTGAAAGGGCCATTTGTTTCACGTTCTTCAATAATTTTACCTACGGCGGCTTCACCCACGCCTTTAATTGCGCCCAATCCAAAACGGATATTACCATCTTTATTGACTGCAAACTTAAAGCGGCTCTCATTAACATCAGGCCCCAGTACCTTCATGCCCATGCGTTTACATTCATCCATAAAGGTGGTGATCTTCTTTATATCCGTAATGTTGCGGCTCAGGACGGCAGCCATAAATTCTGCCGGATAATGGGCTTTCAGATAGGCTGTCTGATAAGCGACATAAGCATAACAGGTAGAATGAGACTTATTGAAAGCATATTGAGCAAAAGCTTCCCAATCGCTCCAGATTTTTTTAGCCACTGATTCTTCATAGCCATTCTTGGTACAACCCTCAATAAATTTGGTGTACATCTTGGCCATGACATCCTTCTTCTTCTTTCCCATGGCTTTACGCAGGGTATCGGCTTCACCCCTGGTAAAACTTGCAATAGCCTGAGAAACCTGCATTACCTGTTCCTGGTACACGGTGATACCATAAGTATCCTTCAGGTAATTCTCCATTACGGGAATGTCGTACTCAATCTTCTCTTTCCCAAGTTTACGGTTAATAAAACTGGGGATGTAATCCATAGGCCCCGGACGATAGAGGGCATTCATGGCAATCAGATCCTCGAAACGGTTAGGTTTAAGCTCCCTAAGGTTCTTTTTCATCCCGGGGGATTCGAACTGGAACACTGCCGTGGTTTCACCTTTACTGAAAAGTTCGAAAGTCTTCTCGTCTTCCAGGGAAACATTTTCTATATGCTCGTCTATTCCTTTCGATTCTTTAATATTTTCGAGTGCATCCTTAATAATGGACAATGTTTTCAATCCCAGGAAGTCCATCTTAAGCATGCCCACATCTTCAACGTGAGAACCTTCATACTGGGTGACCAGCAAATCCGTTTCGCTCGATTTACAGACAGGAATATGTTCCTTCAGGTCATCTCGTCCGATAATGATACCGCAGGCATGGATTCCCGTATGCCTGACGGATCCTTCGAGGGTTTCGGCATATTCAAGGGTCTTCCTGACCAATTCATCCGAAGAATTGCGGGCTTCTTTAAGTTCAGGCACTTCTTCATAAGCTTTGGCAATAGTGGTGCCGGGTTTTTCCGGAACCAATTTGGCAAGCCTGTCGGATTCTGATAAAGGTAATTTTTGGACACGGGCAACATCCCTGATGGCCATCTTTGCAGCCATAGTACCAAAAGTGATGATATGAGCCACATGGTCCCTGCCATATTTTTGAACCACATATTGAATTACCTTTTCCCGCCCGTCATCATCAAGGTCTATATCAATATCAGGCATGGAAATACGATCTGGATTCAAAAAACGTTCGAACAGCAAATCGTACTTAATAGGGTCAATCTGGGTGATGCTTAAACAATAGGCCACCACAGAACCTGCAGCCGAACCTCTACCCGGTCCTACCGACACACCCATCTTACGGGCAGCGTAAAGGAAATCCTGAACGATAAGGAAATATCCCGAAAAACCCATGTGCTTGATAACCGACAACTCGAAATCAATTCTTTCCTTAGTCTTGGGTTCCATATCCGGATACCTTGTCTTAGCCCCTTCGTAAGTCAAATATTCCAGGTAATCATAAGCTGTTTTAAACTGTTCGGGCAAAGGGAAATCGGGCATGATAGGCTCAATATGCAACTCATATATTTCAACCTTATCTGCAATTTCCTGTGTATTGGCAATGGCTTCAGGAATATCGGCGAACAATTCAGACATTTCAGCCGTAGTCTTAAAAAATTCCTGGCCTGTATAACGCATGCGGGTCGGGTCGTCAAGGTCTTTCCCGGTGTTCAGGCAAATCAACCGGTCATGTGCTGCAGCATCTTCCGCATTTACAAAATGGACATCATTGGTGGCAATTACCTTAATACCATGTTTCTTTGAAATCTCAAGCAAACCTTTGTTTACCTTCTCCTGCCGCTCATAAACCTCATCGTCAAATTTCGGGTCTCCGGTTTTATGCCTCATTAATTCAAGGTAGAAATCGTCACCCATCAATTTTTTGAATTCCAGGGCCCTTGCTTCAGCTTTCTCCAAATCACCGTTGAGAATATAACTGGGGATTTCACCAGCCAGACAGGCACTGGAAATAATAAGTCCTTCATGATATTTCTCCAGCAATTCCTGGTCAATACGGGGTTTGTAATAAAATCCTTCCACCCAGGCCAGTGAAATCAGTTTCATCAGATTATGATAGCCTTCCAGGTTCTTTGCCAGAAGAATGATGTGATAACCGCCACGATCCTCTTTATCACTCTGATCAAAACGGCTTTTATGGGCAAAATAACTTTCACATCCCAATATCGGTTTGATACCCTGCTTCTTGGCCGTGTTATAAAAATCTTTTACCCCGAACATATTGCCGTGATCGGTAATGGCCACAGTAGTCATTCCATCCCCCTGCGCTTTTTTCAACATCACGGGGATATTGGAAGCCCCATCAAGAATGGAATATTGTGTATGAACATGAAGATGTGTAAAAGTCGTCATATTGCAAGTTAGTAATTATCTGAAAGTTGATATAAAATGAGAAATAATTTTTCGTAGTCGTAAAATTACATAATAAAAAATGTAAAAAAGGGCTACAGGGAAATACTTATGAGAAAAAATAATTAAGAATCTTTTACACTAACACAATATTAAATATAAATATAATTTCAAAAAGGAAAATTTTCTTAACCAAAGAATTATGTAGATTTTCCTTCAATTCATCTACATATATTACTGTTTTCCAATCTATTACTAAATTATCAATTTCAATCATCGAACAATCAACTTTTAACCTCAGGAAAATGCCATTAGTCATTTTTTTGACTGAAACGCACGAATAAATTCTCTATAAATCAGTGTAGTAATCTAAATTTTTTTACCTTTAAATAACTGAAGATTTGCTGATCCTATATTTTTTCTCCAATCATAAAATTATTTATTACTATGTGCGGACTAGTAGGTTATATAAAAAAGCAAAACGGGGAGATTGAGCCGGAAATTTTAGAACAGATGGCTTCTAAAATTCAATACCGCGGCCCTGATGATGAGGGGATATTCATTAATAAAAGAATTGGTCTTTATCACAAACGTTTATCAATCATTGACCTGGTGACCGGTCACCAGCCCATGACTTTTGATAACCTCACCATTGTGTTTAACGGTGAGATATATAATTACATCGAACTACGCAACGAATTAATCAGGGAAGGAGTTACCTTCACTACAACTTCTGATACGGAAGTCATTTTGAAGATGTATAAAAAATACGGCCTGAATGCCATAGACAAGTTAAATGGCATGTTTGCCTTCCTTCTCTATGACAAGCCCCAAAACAGGCTTATAGCTGCCCGTGATCATTTTGGGATCAAACCCTTATATTTTTACGAGGATAAGGAAAATTTTCTTTTTGCCTCTGAAATTAAAGCTTTGCTGGCACATCCATCTGTAAAACGGGAAGCCAATTATCAGGCCATGCACGATTACCTGACTTTTCAGTTTGTTCTTGGCGAAAATACTTTATTTAAAAATATCATTAAAGTATTGCCAGGCCACTATCTGGTCATCAACCTGGACACCATGAGGTATAAATCAATCCAATACTGGGAGCCTAATTTTAAAATCGATCATTATCATACCGAAGCTTATTTTATTGATGAACTGCGCAGGTTAATTGAAGATGCCGTCAAGATTCAACTGCGAAGCGATGTTCCCCTGGGGACATACTTAAGCGGAGGGATGGATTCCAGCCTTGTTTCCATAATTGCAGCCCAAAACATCACGAATCATCTGAAAACTTTCACAGGTGCTTTTAATGAAGGCCTGGAATTCAATGAAACACGATATGCGCGGGAAGTAGCCTCACTCTGTAAAGCCGAACCCTTTGAAGTTTATCCTACAGAGCAGGAATTTATTGATTTGTTGCCCAAGCTAATTTACCACCTTGATGAGCCGGTGGCCGGTCCGGGATTATTCCCTCAATATATTGTTTCACGCCTGGCTTCAGAACATGTAAAAGTAGTTTTGGGCGGCCAGGGAGGAGACGAGATATTCGGGGGCTATGCCCGATATGTAATTGCTTACCTGGAACAGGCCATAAAAGGTGCAATATATGAAAGCAATGAAGAAGGAGAACATATAGTTTCACTTCAATCTATTCTCCCGAATCTCCCTTATTTATACAAGTATGTGCCCATGATGCGCCAATTCATGGAATCAGGGGCTTTTTATGACATGGACAGAAGGTACTTCAACCTGATCGACCGCAGCGACAGCTGTCTGGGCCTGTATAACGACGACTTTAAAGCCACACATAACAAAGAAGAAGTATTTTCCCGTTTCCAAACCATTTTCAATCATTCCGACACCTTGTCTTACTTCAATAAGATGACTCATTTCGATATGTTTGGAAGCCTGCCGGGATTACTTCAGGTAGAAGACCGGGTAAGTATGGCCGTTTCCCTGGAATCGAGGGTGCCTCTTCTGGACCGCCGCATTGTTGACCTGGTTTCCAGTATGCCTCCTTCTATGAAATTTAAAGGGGCAGAAATGAAATATATATTTAAACGTACAGTATCCGATATTTTGCCCAAAACCATACTCGAACGCAAGGACAAAATGGGATTCCCTGTTCCCCTTCATATCTGGGCAAAAAATGAAGCCTCCCATTTTTTCAGAGATGTTCTGCTTTCAAAAACCTGCAAAGAAAGGGGAATTTTTGATTGTGCCAAAGTAGAAAAATTGATAGACTCTGAACGTGAATTTGGCCGGAGTTTATGGGGAGTACTTTCGCTAGAGCTTTGGTTTAAACAATTCATTGATTAACTAAACCTAAAAATGTTTCTACTATGAACAGCATTCATAGCGCCAAAGTGCATGACTTGTGGCAAATTGAAAAGATCGGAGTTATCGGTCCGGGTATCGTTGGGATGCCTATGGCCGCCCTATTAGCCAATGCCAGAATAAAAACCGGCAACAATCACCCCGTTAAGGTTGTGGTGGTACAACGCAATTCCATAAATTCCGGATGGAAAGTCGATGCAATTAACCATGGACAGTCGGTGATCGGGGGCATAGAACCCGGCCTCAATAAAATTGTTTCAGAAACGGTTGCGGAAGGAATACTGAGCGCAACACATAATATAGAGGATATTCATGATGCCGACGTAATTCTGGTTGCTGTACAGACAGATAAAAAAGGCTTCGGCCCGGATTACGGGCCTATGTTCGAAGCTCTGACCGGCCTTGCCCAGGCTTTACAGAAAAAACCCAAAAATAAAAAAACGCTGATTATCTTTGAATCGACATTGGCCCCTTCTTCAATGACTACAGTGATTAAAGAACATTTTGCCAAATACGGGCTGATAGAAGGTAAGGATATACTGCTTGGGAATAGCCCCAACAGGGTCATGCCGGGGCGGTTGGTAGAAAGGGTGGCCCAATCGGATAAACTGGCCGGTGGCTTGCATCCGGAAACCTCTAAAATGATTTATTCCCTCTATTCCAATGTTGTCACTGAAGCAATTGTACACAAAACGAACAGTCTGACAGCCGAAATCGTAAAAACCCTTGAGAATGCCTATCGTGATGTCCGGATTGCTTTTTCCACCGAAATAGTAAGGTATTGCGACAAACATAACATTGATTTTTACCAGGTCAGAGAAAAAGTCAATTTGCTGGCCGGGCAAAACGACTCTGCAAGCTTCAATCCCAATGCCGTTCCCAGTGGGGCACTGCTGATTCCGACCATAGGTGTTGGCGGACATTGCCTGCCTAAAGACGGGATACTTCTGTGGTGGAGGAAAATAGAAAGTGGTGCAGATACAGCCCACAGCCTTATCCTTAATTCCAGAATAATAAACAATGCCTCTCCTGCAAAAGCCATCAGCCTGGCAGAGGAGAATTTCGGTGACATATCGGGTAAAAAGATTGCTCTATTGGGTACTGCCTACCGGTTCAACTCGGAGGATACCAGGAACTCCCCGACCCTTGTTCTTGCAAATCAGTTGTTGGAGAAGAACTGTTCCATCATACTGCACGATCCTTATGTAAAATCTACGGATCAAAATCTGCTTCGCTTTAACATGGATCAATATTTCACCAGGGATATGGAAAAGGCATTAAGGGAAGCCGAATATGCCTTTGTTTGTACTGCCCATAAGGTTTATGCAGAAGGTTTAGATTATATCCTTCAATCCGCGCCCAACTTAAAAGGATTATTTGATGGATGCAACATCTATTCAAAGAAAGACCTTGAATATAAAGGGATTAAACATGCAGGCATTGGGAAAGGAGAAATCTCTCCCTCCAATGCCTTCATTGAATTTGTTTACCAGTGTTTCCGCATCGTTGAGAAAGGTCTTGCTAACGAAGTCCTGAGTATGATAGAATTTCTAAACAAAAATTATGCAGACGGAGAATTTAACAAAGCTGATTTTAAAGAAGTTCAACGTTTGGCAGGCAGTTGTGTAACAGGATGTTTAATCGCCGAACCCGGTAAAATTCATCATACCAAAGATTATAAAGGTTTTATGCCCAAACTGGTTAGTTGCTCGTTTAAATCATAAAGGAAATGGGGAATTTTGCAGTAGTAGGCGGAGGAATTTTAGGAATGACAATAGCTCTGCGTTTATCTCAATTGAATCATCAGGTAACCATTTATGAATCAGAAGACAGTCTTGGAGGACTGGCAGGCTCTGTAAGGATGAATGGTTGCACCTGGGACAGGTTTTACCATGTCATCCTGATGTCGGACACCGCTACCCTTTCCCTGATCAAAGAATTGGGACTTGAAAATGAATTAAAATGGGTGGAAACCAAAACAGGTTTTTATGTGGGCGGCCGGCTTTATTCCATGTCAAACAGCCTGGAATTTTTAAAATTCCCGCCCTTGTCGCTTTACGGAAAATTCAGGTTGGGCCTGACCATTTTATATGCTTCAAAGATAAAAAACTGGGAGAGGTTGGAAAAAATTCCGGTATCCAAATGGTTGCGGTTCTGGTCGGGTAAAGAAACATTCGAAAAAATATGGTCACCATTATTAAGAGCCAAGTTAGGAGATATGTACACCCAGACTTCCGCTGCATTTATCTGGGCCACCATCCAACGCATGTATGCAGCAAGGCGCAGCGGACTGAAAAAGGAAATGTTTGGCTATGTAGAAGGAGGATACGCACGTGTATTGGACAAATTTACAGAAAAATTAATACAGAACCATGTTAGTATTAACTGCAATTCCCGTATCGTTCAGATTGAAACAGAGGATATGGGGAAAATTAGAATTACCACTGAACGGAATTATCAAAAAACATTTGACAAAGTTGTACTGACCATACCCTCTTCAGAAATCAGCAGAATTTGTCCCAGCCTGGAGGAGCAAGAGCATAAGAAACTGAAAAGCATCAATTATATGGGGGTAATATGCCCTCATGTTTTGCTCAGCAGGCCAATATCTCCATACTATGTCACCAATATTACCGATTCATGGGTACCCTTTACGGGAGTTATTGAAATGACAGCCTTAATTGATAAAAAAGAGACCAATGGAAAATCCCTGATCTATCTGCCAATGTATGTCAATCAAACCCATACATTCTGGGACCTGAACGAGGAACAAATAAAAAAACAGACGCTGGATAGCTTATTTAAAATGTATCCCTTTTTAAAACCAGATGAGGTGGAATATACCGGGATTTGTAAGGCTCCTTTTGTTTTCGGACTACCCGATTTAAATTATTCCCAAAAATTAATACCGGCAAAAACCTCAGTAAAAGGAATTTACATCATAAACTCATCATTTATAATGAATGGCACATCCAATGTAAACGAAACCTTACAGTTGGTAGATAAGAACCTTCAAACCGTCACCCAAAATGAAAAATAAACCAATTGCAACCCTGTCACTTGATTTGGACAATCAATGGTCGTACATGAAAATTCATGGCGACAAAGGTTGGGAAACTTTCCCCAGTTACCTGGATGTATTCGTGCCATACGTACTCAAAGCCCTGGATGAGCTCAACCTTAAAATTACTTTTTTTATTGTCGGACAGGATGCAGAATTGCATAAGAACCATGCTGCCCTAAAGATGATTATTGAACATGGCCATGAAATAGCCAATCATTCTTTTCATCATGAATCATGGCTGCACTTGTACAGCAAGGATCAGATAGAAAAAGAAATTGTCCTGGCGGAAGAGAACATCATTTCGGTTACAGGCCAAAAGCCAAGAGGCTTCAGAGGGCCGGGCTTCAGCTGGAGTCCCGATTTGTTATTCACCCTCAGTGAGCGGGGATATCTTTACGATGCTTCCACTTTGCCAACTTATATAGGGCCTTTTGCCCGGTTGTATTATTTCTGGACCTCTCATCTTACCAAAGAACAGAAAAAAGAAAGAAAAGGCCTGTTTGGTTCTTTCAAGGATGGTTTTATGCCGCTTAAACCCTACCATTGGCAGGTTAATGGAACGAATAAATTACTGGAAGTCCCGGTAAGTACTATCCCCATCTTCAAAGTACCTTTCCACCTAAGTTATTTGCTTTATATTAGCAGTTACTCCATCCTGCTCATGCAGGCTTACCTGAATTTTGCACTGTTCCTATGTAAACTTACGGGTACCCATCCAAGTTTTCTGCTTCATCCCCTCGATTTAATCGGTGGCGACCAGATCCCAGAGTTGTCATTTTTCCCGGGGATGAATGTTAAAAGTGAAAAAAAACTCCTCGTTTTTAAAAAAGTTATTAAACGGCTGAAAAAGCGCTATGATATTGTTACTATGAGTCAATTTGCAAAAACATACCAGGCCCAATCAGGACTGAGGGTAAAACATGTGGATCATCAGCCTGATGAATAAATATTTCTCTTATTTATTACAGTTCAATGCCTCAAAATATTTTAATTATGGAAAGTGTTCAGAGTGCAGAAGTACAAAATAAGATTTTGATCAAGAGGGTCAGCATTAGACCTCTTCTAATAAGCCTGCGGCCTTACCAATGGATAAAAAATTTCCTGGTTTTTGGAGGGTTGATTTTTTCCATTTCGTTGTTTAATTGGACAATAGCATTGCGCAGCATAGTAGCCTTTATAGCTTTTTGCTTTGCAAGCAGCAGTGTATATTTGTTAAACGACCTCCGGGATGTTGAAGAAGACAAGTTACATCCTTCCAAACGCCTGCGTCCTTTGGCTGCCGGAACTTTAAATACAGGTATAGCTATCACCTTCATGTTCTTACTCTTTTTTTCATCTGCAATCCTCTCATGGCTGCTTGATCCTAAATTTGCAGGAATTGTTCTGACTTATTTCATTATGAATATAGCCTATTCGCTTGGACTGAAAAAAATGGTTATAGTGGATGTCATGATCGTTTCGGCAGGTTTCTTGTTAAGGGCTCTGGCCGGATGTGTGGTAATCGGGGTTAAACTATCCCCCTGGCTTTTCTTATGTACCATGCTACTGGCATTATTGATGGGGTTTGGGAAACGGCGGCATGAGATTAATTTTTTGCAAAACGAAGCCCACAATCACCGTAAAAACCTTACAGAATATTCTGTTCCCCTTCTGGATACAATGATGACCATTTGCGGGGCAACAGCTATCGCCACCTATGCATTGTACACGATGGCCGATGAAACAATTGCCCACTTTGGGTCAAACTGGTTAGTGCTAACTACGCCTTTTGTATTATATGGAATCTTCAGGTATTTCTACCTGGTTCATCAAAAAGACGGAGGGGGTGATCCCACCAAACTTCTGGTTGCAGATATGCCTTCATTAATCAATATCTGTATCTGGGTGATTTGTGTATGTGTGATTATATATGGGAAATTATAAACCAGGGAATTGGAACTCCACCAAATCAATAGAAAAAAACATTTCAGAAATCTTTAAAAACATAACATGAAAGATTGGATCACAGATTTTAAAATCAGTTTTAAGGAGATTAGTACCCCTGATGCTATTCCTGCCCATTACCGTAAATTAGTATTTTGGTGTATTGTAGTAATGATACTGGCCATAAGGTTTTTGACTATTCAAACCCCAGCATTGGACCGGACAGTATGGAAAGAAATTGATTACATCAGCATCTCAAAAAATTATTTAGCCAACAACTTTAACTTTTTTCAGCCGACCATTTCATGGCCGGCCGAACCTCCCAATGTTACAGCCATGGAACTTCCGGTAATTCCATATCTGGCAGCTATACTCTATAAAATATTCGGATTTAATGTATGGACAGTCCGCTTATTACCGATAATCTTTTATTTGCTTATTATATACTATGTATACAAATTAACTTACGAATATTTTGGACCAGTAATCGGTTTAATTGCTGCCTTTATTTCGGGTATCCTGCCTTTAAATAATTCGTTCGGAAATGTACTGTTTTCTGATCCAGCAATGGTTGCCTTTTCCATTTTTACGATATTTTATTTTTCACAATGGATGAAATATGGCAAAAAGAAAGACAGGATTCTGGCTACCCTGGGATTTTCGCTTGCTGTAGCCTTAAAAATCGAACCCCTGTATTTGCTTTTGCCTTTGAGCTGGTTGTTTTTTAAAAAATATCGTCTGGATATCAAAAAATATAAAGTATTTATTTCCTTCATTTTAATCTCACTTATTTTACCGGTTTGTTGGTATTTATATGCCTATTTCCTCACGAATCATTCAATTGATGTATTTGGAATCTTTAAAGGGCATAACAAACTTCAAACTCTTACCATGTTATCTAATTCCATCTGGTATTTTAAAATGAAATGGAATCTTTCAAGTTTACTCGGACACTGGGTTGGATTAATTTTAATTTTTTCAGGAATGATCACAGCATTACTTCTAAGAAAAGGGAGCTTATTTTTCTTCTATTTAGCTGCTGTTTTTATCTATTTCATACTCGTAGCTGAAGGTAATATTGATACATCTTACAGGCAGTTTTGCATCATTCCTCCTGCTTCTGCATTTATGGCTATAGGTTCAACATCAATCACTTTGTTATTATTCAAAACCTTCAAAAGATATTTTAAAACCTTCTATTTTTCACCAGTTGTTATATTATGGGTTGCTTTGCTCATCCCCCTATTAATTCCAATACATAAATCCCACTATATATTTTTAAAAGATATCAACCAACCCGTAGAACAAGATCAGTGGGATTATGCGCAAATAATAAAACAATATGCAAGTCCAAAGTCAAAAATAATTACTACCGGTACTTATACCATGCATGTAGGAGGGAATGACCTCAGCCCGGTTCTTTATTATTACTCAGGGCTTAAGGGTTGGACTCTACAGAAAAAAAATCGTAACCTCAACAATGTAAATATACTGATCAATAAAGGGGCAGACCTTTTTGCAGCCATCTACATTCAAAGGGAGCCGGATATGATTGAGCTTATCAATCTTCTTAAAAGAGATCATGTTGTTCTTTTCGAAGATCAAAAGGGAGGGTTTATTTTACTTTCACTTAAAAACAAGTCTATTTCGAAAAATGGGAAAGATTGAAATGATAGCCTTCAAACGAATATTATAATTCAACTTACATTTTAGAACTGTTTAATGCAGGATAGATTCAACAAAATGACAGCCAATAAAAGAATAGTAGCGATTGATGCAGGAAGAGGCGCAGCCATGTTGTTTGTCTTTCTTTCTCATTTTGCTGAAGTTTATTTTCATAACAACCATCAACAGGTTATTTTAGAAAAGTGCTGGCATATCGGAATGGTAGCCTCTCCAACTTTTATGTTAATCAGTGGGATTGTACTGGGATACCTTTACTGCATCAACAAAGATAATTTTAAAAGAATTAAACTGAAGTTAATTGACAGGGGCCTGTTTTTACTCACGATCGGGCATGTGTTCATTTTATTTGCACATGTACCCATGACCCATGGGATCAGGAATGCCCTTCACTGGACTTTCATAACCGATGCCATTGCCTTAAGCATTATTACAGGGCCTTTAATCATCAGTTATTTATCCAAAGCCAAACGGCTTCTTCTTGGACTCAGTATTTATATCGTTTGCCTTTTGGTAATTTATTTTTGGCGACCTGTATCCACAATGATTTTGAATATTTTAGAAGAAGAATTAATAGGTACACTTCACAAATTTTTCTTTGTAGACAATTTCTCCATCCTGATCTGGTTTAGTGTATATCTTTGTGGCAGTGTCATTGGAGAAATAATCGGGGAACTTCATCTGGAACAGCGGGATTATAAAATCAAAATATTCCTGTCTCAATTAGGTATATTGTTAATTGCAAGTGCAATTGGGATAAAATTTATTTATCATTTCCTTCTTTCAACTGGGGTTAAAGAAAATTTCTTCTTTCTGTCCAACTTTTTCCAAAAAAATCCCCCAGGCCCAACTTACCTGTTTTTTTACGGAGGAATCGGTTTGCTTATCCTGACATTCCTATTCTGGCTGGAAGAGAAAAAATGGTTTGGCCATCTGCTCAATATTCTTTCAAATATTGGCAAGGCCTCACTAATCATCTTTATAATTCAATATTATGTTTACTTTTCAGTGTTTGAAATTTTACATCTTGCTTTCACCAAACTCTGGCTAATTTATTTTATTCTTTCCGTTGTGTTTATTATACTTTGCGGTAACTACTGGCTAAAGAAAAACTACAACAAATATTTTACAATAATCAACCTGGGTAAAGAGCTGAAAGAACTGATCAAGAATACCTTTAAAATATGGAAAAGAATTTCAACAGTTTAATTTTAAAAGATAATGCCCATCCTAGTAATCAAGGATAAAAAAATCTCTTCTCAATAATTCATAAGAAGAGATTTTTCAATTTTTAATATTTGGAACAACTATTCGGTTGCCAGTTTATCGAGTATGGGTTTTGAAATACCTTTCAGAACAGTTTGTCCGGGTTTAAGAAGTTCGAGCACAATTACTTCATTATCTCCTTTTTTCAGCCATTCAGCAGGTACGTAAAGAGTTTGCTGAGGTCCTACAGACCAATAACGGCCAAGGTTATGTCCATTTACCCAAACGCAACCCTTGCCCCAATTCTGCATATCAAAATAAGTATCGGAAACTTTGGTCAGTTTGAGCACACCTTTGCGTACAACAGGTTGGTTTTTAGCTGTCTTTTGTAAAACTTTGGGTGTAAAACTTGTCTTATTATTGAAAGGCAGGCTATACATCTGCCAACCCTTCAGCTCTTTCCCATTAAAAGTAACGCTTTGGGTAATTCCTTTCTTGTTGTCCAGCAAATAGGGCCCAAAATTGATACGTCCCAGATTTTCAACAAGAATATCAAGAGCTACTTTACCTTTAGGCAAAGTCATAATCAAACTATCCTGTTTAAAACGGCGGTCAAGTGTTCCAACTCTTTCGCCATTGACATAAATCAAACCATAATCACGTAATTGGTTAATCTTCAACAATCCCTGCACTCCGCCATTAACAACGGTATGATAAAGTACAAATCCATAATCCTGGTTAAGGTCCTCAAAAGTCAAGGGTTTAATGTTTTTAACAGGTAGAGGTAAAAGTTTAAACAAACTTTGAGCCGATGTAAATTTTACAGGCTGGGTAGAGATCGCCTCTCGTGATTTGGGGATATCAGGCAAAACGGTTCCTTCAGGAAGGTTTTTCTGGATCGCCTGCCTGAAGGCCATAAACTTAGCAGTAGGATTTCCGGCCTCATCCAGGGGGGCATCATAATCGTAACTGCTGATTTGAGGTTCATAAGGATCTTTCTGGTTACAGTTTGCACCATTCATGAACCCGCGGGTAGTACCGCCATGAAACATATACATATTGATGGAAATGCCATTTGCCAGAACCTTGTCAAGTTTTTCCGCATACTGGTCAGCAGGTATGGTATGATGTTTTGTGCCCCACCAGTCAAACCATGCAGGATACCACTCAGAAATAAAAAACGGCCCTTTCCCGTCATGATTTTCCCGAATAAGTTTTTTCACTTCATCAGGTTTGTCAAGGCCGTTCACTGCCGGTAATAATCCTGGTAAATGACCATTTGAGATGGTACTGGCAGGATCACAGGTATACAGAAGTCCGTCGAAACCGGCATCCTGAAAAATCTTGCGGTTTATTTCCAGATATTCCTTGTCATTGGAATAAAAACCATATTCGTTCTCAACCTGAACCATCAAAATATTTCCGCCGTGATTTATCTGATAAGGAGCAAGTTGTTTTCCCACCTGGTGGATATAATTTTTATATGCCTGAAGGTATTGAGGCTCTTTGCTTCGGACCACCAGGCCTGGGATTTTTTCCAACCAGTAAGGATAACCACCGAATTCCCATTCAGCGCAAACATAAGGACTGGGGCGAAGAATAACCCAAAGCCCTTCTTCTTTTGCAATACGTACAAATTCAGCCACGTCGTTGTTCCCGGTGAAATCGTAATGACCTTTCTGCGGCTCATGAACGTTCCAGAAAACATAAGTGCCAATGGTATTGATACCCATAGCCTTGGCCATTTTCATCCTGCTTCTCCAGGCTTCCCTAGGAACACGCGGATAATGCATTTCTCCGGAAATGATCTGGAAGGGTTTATTATCAAGCAGAAAAGTAGAATCTCCCAGGCTAAAAGTATGTTGTGGGCTTTGTGCAAAAGCCAAACTACTGATCATTAGCAGTGAAAAAAGATATAGAATGCGTTTTTTCATAAAAAGTAAATAATTAAAATGTTAACATTTATAGAGCGTAAAAATATACTCAATTCATAAAAAATAAGTAACTGAGCTTATTAAAAAGTTTAGTCAATTATTATTTTTCAACAAAAGTAACTATGCTCCGTGCCGGAATTTCATATTTTCCTTTTGATTCTCCCTTAAAAGCCAAATCATCGGATTGGGAAGTTTGATATATTTTATACTTTGAGGATGAGCCGGCAGCACTAATATGAACCTGCTGATTATTTTCTGAATAATTGATGGCAACCAGCACGGTTTTCCGGGTAGTTGTATCAAGAAAAGCAGAGACCATTAGCCCTTTTGCCCTATCAATCTCAGAACTTTGATCATTCCGGCTTATTTCAATCCGTTTCATGCCCGGACGGACAAATCTGCTGAAATTTCCCAATGCCCATAATAGTTTTGAGGAATGATAGTTCCCATCATTTTTGCAATCTGCTCTCCTTACAGGAAAATTATTAGCCTCATTTTTATTGGAATCGATATAGACAAGACCGTCCTTATAATCGCCCTCCGATAAGGCTGTCCACCATTGCCAGGAAGAAGCGTTAGCCAGAGTCAGGTCAAAGTGAATGATCCGGGCAACATAAAGAGCAGTATTCATAGACAAATCACGGCCAGGGCCACCGCCAATGTCATCATTTTTTTCCATGACACAATATTCTGTCTGCCAATAATCAAAATCAGGTACCAAGGATTTCATTTTTGCGTGCAAAGCCTTTCTTTGTGTAATAAGCGTATTTAAATCCCATACAGACCAATATGAATGAGATGTAACACAAGGATTCAAATAAGGAAGGCGGCTTATTGAAAATATTCCGGTATCAGTAAATAATTCAGCAATCTGATTATCCCTGCAAGGGTTTCCGGTATTTGATTTGAATAAAAACTTAATATCTCCGGCTTCACCAAAAGCAATTTTACAATTTGAATGAAGGTTGGACAGTTCACGATTCAAATTATAAATCAGGATGGAACATTCTTCATTGGTAGCAGGAGTCCCTTCCTGCGAATTGCCGTTCCAATCCCACTGGGGTTCATTAATCGGGCTCAAATAATCAAATTTGAAATGAGTTCCGACTTCTGCCAGGAAATGGGCATAATCCTGATATTTATCAGGTTGAAGATTCAAGTGTATTCCGCCTGAGGACCTGGCCATATTGTTTTTAGCAAAAAAATAAGGAGCAGCATTGGTAAATCCAAGGATCTTTTCAACTCCGCGTTTCCGGGCTGCTTCTAAAAACCAGCGTTGACCTTCCTGTTTGGA
>JAUZOH010000034.1 GCA_030706565.1 Bacteroidota bacterium
GATATCAATCACCAAATAGCATTAAGTGATTCGGTGGAAACATTTATAAAACAGGCTATGTTTCCATTGATGTCAACAGAAAGATTTAAGGTGCAGGAATATATAGATTCTAAAATTCTGCAAACCAATGAAAAAGCATCGGTTCTTCAGATAAGAAGGGCTGAAAGCAGGTATCTGCCAGTTTTGTCGGCTGTTTACCTTCACCAGGTACTGGCCAGGAGCCCGTTATTTAATACTACACCGCCTAATATATTGGGGATTTCGCTGGATGTACCCATTTTCAGCAGCGGGATGCGCAGCACTCAGGTTAGCCAGGCTAAACTGCAACTCGAAAAGGCCAGAACCACAAGATTTCAGGCAGAGCAGGGTTTGGAACTTGATTTCCAGCAAACCCGCGACAATATGATCACTTCCTACAACAAAATGATGAATTTGAAGGACAATGAAGTCCTGACGCAGAAAGTATATGACATTACCTTATCAAAATTCAACCAGGGAACGGCAAGTAGTTTTGAACTTACGCAGGCTCAAAGTCAGTACCTGCAGACTGAAATGAGTTATTATAATTCTGTGCTTGAGGTTTTAAACCTGAAAACCAGATTGGAAAAATATTTAACCGGGAACTGATAACGATTAATCTTTCGAATTATGAAAACCAATTTCACTATCCTGCTGTTATGTTTGTTTCTTTTCTCATGTGGTGGGAATAATCCGCAGGCGAAACTTGAAAAATTAAGGAAGCAGCGCGATGAATTGACCAGCCAGATCAATAAACTTGAAAGAGAAAATATTGACGGGGCAAGAGATTCTTCAAAAAATAATCTTAATCAGGTAGCTGTTACCGGCGTGTTGTTGCAACCTTTTAACCATTATATTGAGGTTCAGGGTAAACTTGATGGGGACGAAAATGTGGCGATCAGTCCCAAAACAGGCGGGGTGGTAATATCAAAATATGTGAATGAAGGGTCGCTCGTTCGTAAAGGGCAGATTCTGGCCCAACTGGATAACTCTGTGATGCTGCAGCAGCTTAAGGAGCTGGAAACTGCGCTTGATTTTGCCACTGACGCCTATCTTAAGCAAAAGAGCCTGTGGGATCAGAAAATAGGAACAGAGATGCAATACCTGAAAGCAAAGAATGACAAGGAAAGTTTGGAGAAAAGAATCGTTACCCTGAAGGATCAGATTGACATGACCCGGATCAAATCCCCGATAAACGGGACAGTGGAAGAAGTCAATGTGAAAATTGGGCAAATGGTTTCACCAACGCCCAACTTTGCCGCATTCAGGGTGGTGAATTTTGCCAGCGTCAAAGTGACGGCTGAAGTGGCTGAGGCTTATACTTCAAAAATTAAGAAAGGTGACCAGGTCATCCTTAGATTTCCCGATATCAACCGGGAGGTGAATGCCAGGATCAGCTTTGCCAGTAAATACATTAATCCCGTAAACCGGACTTTTGTTGTTGAAGCCCGGTTTCCCAAAGGGGTGAATAATTATAAAGCCAACATGATTGCTGTTTTGAGAATTAACGATTACAAAAATTCAAGTGCAGTCGTCCTGCCGGTCAATGTGGTTCAATCTGATGTAAATGGCGATTATGTTTTTGTTGCCCAAAAAAACACTAAGCAATGGGTTGCCAGACGCCGGGCAGTGAAGCCGGGGCAGACCTACAACGGACTGGTTGAAATAACCAAAGGGCTCAGTGCCGGGGAGAAAGTGATTACTTCGGGTTACCAGGATCTTGAAGATAATGAGAAAGTAAACTTATAACTATAAAAAAACCAATGAATATAAGCTTTAAATAAAATTGATTCACCATCCATTTAATTCTCATACAGATGGAAAGTAAATTTAAGGAATTTAAGCCTACCAGTTGGTCAATTGATAACAAAACCAGCATATATGTTCTGGCTGTAATTATTGCTGTGTTTGGGATGTTGAATTACCGGAGCATTCCAAAGGAACAATTTCCTGAGCTGGTCATTCCTACGATTATTGTAAACACGATATATCCTGGTACTTCACCAAGTGACATCGAAAACCTTATCACCCGCCCCATAGAAAAGAACCTTAAATCCATCAACGGGGTTAAGAAGATCAGCAGCAATTCCATTCAGGATTTTTCTTCCATTGTCGTGGAATTTAATACCAACGTAAAGGTTGAAGACGCCAAGCAGAAAGTGAAAGATGCAGTGGACAAGACCAAATCCGACCTTCCCAATAACCTTCCTCAGGAACCTTCGGTCATGGATATTGATTTTTCTGAAATTCCCATCATGTACCTCAATCTGTCCGGGAACATTGACCTGGCTAATCTTAAAAAGTATGCAGACATGATGCAGGACAGGATTGAGGCGCTTAAGGAAATTACCAGAGTTGATATTGTCGGTGCACTTGACCGGGAAATACAGATTGATGTTGATATGTACAAGATGCAGGCTGCAAGTGTCACTTTTTCTGATATTGAAAGGGCTGTGGCTTACGAGAACATGACTATTTCCGGAGGATCAATTGATATGCAGGGAATGAAGCGTTCTATCCGGGTGGTGGGCGAGTTTACCAATATTGATCAGATTAATAATATTGTTTTCAACACTTCAAGCGGGGCGCAGGTTATGCTCAGGGATATTGCCCAGGTAAAGGACAGTTTTCATGAACAGGAAAGTTATGCCAGGTTGAATAATCAAAATGTGATTACACTGAATGTGATCAAGAAAAGCGGGCAGAATTTGCTGGTGGCTTCCGATGAGATCAAGAAAATTGTTGAAGAAATGCGGCAAAGCGATCTGCCTTCCAGGCTGAAAGTTACCATTACGGGCGATATGTCCAAATATACGCGGAATACGCTGACTGACCTCAACAACACCATCATCATCGGATTTATTTTAGTTACCCTGGTGCTGATGTTTTTCATGGGCTTGACCAATGCCATTTTTGTCGGCCTTTCTGTACCCCTTTCCATATCATTGGCATACATTGTCATGCCTGCCCTTGGGTTTACCATGAATATGCTGGTAATGTTTTCCTTTATTTTTGCTTTAGGAATAGTGGTGGACGATGCCATTGTTGTCATTGAAAATACCCACCGGGTGTTTAAGCAAACCCGGATGGATATTGTTACCTCTGCCAAGTTTGCAGCGGGCGAGGTCTTTATGCCCATTCTCTCAGGTACTTTAACCACCTTGGCCCCGTTTTTCCCACTGGCGTTCTGGCCTGGCATTGTCGGAAAATTCATGTATTTCATTCCCGTAACCTTAATTATGACCCTATTTGCATCTTTGATAGTGGCTTATATTATCAATCCGGTTTTTGCTGTATCGTTTATGAAGCAGGACGAGGAAATGGAAAAACAGCTTTCTAAAAAGACGATATTTACTATTACCGGTTTTATTTTGTTGTTTGCTATTGTGTTTTATCTTGCAGGGAGTACAGGAGCCGGTAATTTTACTGTTTTTATAGCCTTATTCGTGCTCTGGCATAATTTTATAGGGTACAAAATTTTGCTTAGCTTCCAGAAAAGCTATATTCCGGGCCTCCTTCGGCGTTACGAAAGGCTACTGAATTTTGTACTTTATAAAAGGCGTCCTTATTACCTGTTTTTCGGGATGATTGGGCTGTTCATCCTTACTTTCGTATTTATGGGCATAAGGAAACCAAAGGTGGTTTTTTTCCCTATCAATGAACCGAACAATGTTTATATTTTCATTAAAACACCTGTTGGAACTTCCGTAACCGTGACCGATTCCCTTGCATTGGTGGTGGAAAAGCGGCTGCAGAATGTATTGGGTAAAGAGAATCCTTATGTGGAATCAGTAATTACCAATGTGGCTTTGGGTGCTTCCGATTCATTTTTCGACAATACTACAAAATCTTCGAATAAGGCAAAGGTTACAGTTAACTTTGTGGAATTCAAGTACCGGAAAGATTTTTCCACGACCAAATGCATGGAGGATATCCGGCTGTCTGTACAGGGAATTTCGGGGGCCGAAATAACTGTGGAAAAAAACAGGATGGGCCCTCCTACGGGTAAGGAGATCAATATAGAAGTAAGTGGAAATAATCTGGATGAACTGATTGCTTCTTCCGAAAATTTCATCCGCTATATCGATTCGCAGCATATCCCGGGTATTGAAAAACTGAAATCCGATTTTGAATTAGGTAAGCCCGAAATTGTGATTGACATTGACCGGGAACGGGCCAATCGCGAGGGCATTACCAGTGGCCAGGTGGGGAATGAGCTTCGTACGGCTATTTTGGGTTTTGAAGTTTCAAAATACCGTGAAGGCGAAGATCAGTGGCCTATTGAATTACGGTATAGCGAATTTCAAAGGAAAAATATTGACCGGCTTTTGGACCTGAAGATTACTTACCGCGATATGACAAGCGGTATACTTAGACAAATCCCGCTTTCTTCCGTGGCAAAAATCAGATACACCAATACTTATGGTGGGATAAAAAGGATTAACCTGAAGCGGGTAATTACGATCACATCAAATGTTATCACCGGTTATAATGCAAATGAGATTGTCAATGTCATCAAGATGTCTATCCCTGGTTTCAATAAGAAAAAAGGGATTGATATTCAGCTCACCGGCGAGCAGGAATATCAGCAGGAATCATCGAGTTTTCTCGGGAAAGCCATGCTGCTGTCTTTATTCCTGATCATGTTTATTCTGATTACCCAGTTTAATTCAATGAGCAAGCCGTTTATTATACTCACTGAAGTAATCTTTAGTCTGATCGGTGTTTTGCTGGGTTATACAATTTTCAACATGAGTATTTCCATTATTATGACAGGGTTGGGGATTGTTGCATTAGCCGGAATAGTGGTGCGAAACGGGATTCTGCTTGTTGAGTTTACCGACAGGCTGAAGGAGAAGAAGATGAGGACTCGTCCTGCTATCATTCTGGCCGGGAAGACCCGTATCATACCTGTATTGCTAACCGCTACAGCAACCATTCTTGGACTGATTCCTCTGGCTGTGGGATTAAACATTGATTTCGGTGCTCTTTTCACAAACTTTAATCCTCATATACATTTTGGTGGTGAAAATGTCACCTTCTTTGGCTCGTTGGCCTGGGCTATCATCTTTGGCCTTAGCTTTGCCACGTTCCTGACCTTGGTGTTAATCCCCGTGATGTATTTCATCTTTTATGCGGGGAAATTAAAATTGTCAAGGACAGGCAAGAAACTCATCCGCACGGGGAATATTGATTTTAAGAAATTATTTTAAGTAGTTTCCTTGCAGTGAAGGAGCCTGAAAGCCTACCATCCCATGAAATGTCCAATCAGTCCTATGGCTATGCCAACAGCCAGGTTAATGGCTTTGGCAGCCAGCCAGCTCTTCTTTGATTCGGCCAGCATGGGCAGGCCTGCATGGCCGTCCTGGACAATGGAATTGGCAAATAATATGCTGAAAGGGATGACGCCGTTTGCAAACATGGTCACAAATATCAGGTTGGGCCCTGATTCTGGTATAATGCCCACCAGCAATGCAATAACCAGGATAGTCAATTCGTTTGATTTGACCCATGCCCCCAGGTTGAGGTAGTGTAAGAGTATCTGGATAATTAACAGGGCACCGAAAGTCCATAAGAAGATTTTCAGGAAGTGCTTTTTGATGATGTGTTTCCAAAGGTGTTCCTCCAGAAAATGATCAGGGACATCAATCACCACAAACAAAGCCATTAGTGATACGATCAGGAAAGTAATATTTACCCAGTTCCAGTGGCCTGTAACACCCGGCATGGTGTCCTCTCCAATGGTCCCGGTTGATACGGCCAGAACAAATAAGATCAGTCCGAAAATCAAAACCGCCCTTTGGAAACTGATATTTTTAATTTGTTTGATTATGCTTTCGGTTTTGTAAGAATGTTGGTCGATCTCGTCTTGGTGCAATACCAGGTGCGTCTTATTATCCGCAGGAATGAAGTGGGGTTTAAAGAAGAAATCCACCAGCATGCCCACTATCAGGGCAAGGGCAAGAATAAGGAAGGTAAGTTTCAGGGTAACAGCAGGGAATAAGGAAAACATGACGTAAGCTTCATCTCCAAAGTTGGCCAGAAGTGCAGTAACCAGTGCCCCGAAGCTGACAATGCTATGCGAATACAGGGAAACAACAACATAAGAGCCCAGGCATCCCGGCATGACTCCCAATATGCCGCAGGTCAATAGTTGTAGCCATCCCGAACGCTGCATGTATTTTGCCCAGGTCCCTTTTGATTTGACATTGATGTATTCGATGAGCAACATGGTAATCATCACAAAAGTGGCAATGACTATGGATTGTTTAAGTATATCGATGAAAATCATTATTTTACAATGAGAAGTTTAGTTTTTTTATTCTTTTTCTTTACTGCTTTTTCCGGCTACTACAATAACAATTTCGCCTTTAATTGTTTTCTGGCTGAAATATTCAAAAAGTTGGGCCAGGGTAGCCCTGACATTTTCCTCGTGAATTTTGGTGAGTTCCCTTGAAACACTGGCTATTCTGTCTTCGCCGAAATAAGTAGCCATTTCTTTCAGGGCTTTCAGCAGGCGGAAAGGTGATTCATAGAAAACCATGGTCCTTGTTTCTTCCGTCAGCTGTTTAAGCTGTTTCTGGCGGCCCTTCTTTTGAGGCAGGAAACCTTCAAAGCAAAACCTGTCGCAGGGCAAGCCGGAGTTAACCAAGGCAGGGATTAGGGCCGTGGCACCCGGCAGGCATTCTACTTCCACTCCTTTTTGGAGGCAGGCTCTCACCAGCATAAATCCGGGATCGGAAATTCCGGGAGTACCGGCATCGGAAATCAAGGCAATATTTTCGCCCCTTGCTATGCGGTTGGACACATCTTCAACCGTCTGGTGCTCATTAAATGCGTGATGGGACTGTAATTTATTTTCTATCTGAAAATGCTTCAGCAGAACGGAGCTGGTACGTGTGTCTTCAGCAAGGATACAATCCACTTCTTTCAATACTTTCAGCGCCCTGAAGGTGATGTCGTCAAGATTTCCAATTGGCGTCGGAACAATATAAAGCTTACTCATGTACAAAAAATTTAAAATGAATCGGTAAAATCAGTGATCAGGTGAAAGAAATGTCTGTATTGGTTAAGGGTCAGGTTTTCCGGAGTATCGCCGGGATTGTGGTAATGTGCTTCTTTGCCGCGGGCATAAATAAAGAAGCAGGGAACATTTTTGGCATAAAAGGGATAATGATCGCTGTTGCGCGCCGGGCCCCTGGATGCAACATTCTTCATGTATTGATTCCGGTTGTTTATCTCAGTAAGCCGGTTGTACTGTTCCTTATGTACCGTGGCATTGACAACGGTAATTCCGTCCTCACCGGTGGCATCCACGTCAAGATTGATCAGAAACTTGATTTTCTCTAAAGGGAACAAAGGATGTTTGGAAAAATAATCCGAGCCCAGAAGACCATCTTCTTCTCCGCTGAACAGCAAAAAGACAAGTGAATATTTTGGTTTTGCTGCGTTTTGGTAATGTCTGGCCATATCGAGTATCATGGCAACCGAGAAGGCATTGTCATTCGCCCCGGGGAAATAAACATCGCCCATCATGCCCAGATGGTCATAATGTGCGGTAAACACAAGGCAACTGTCTGTTTGCCCTTCAATATATCCGGCAATATTGCTGGCTTTACAATGTTTTAAATATTTTGATTTAATATTTATTTCAGCAGTCTTTGCCGAATCGGGAAGAATTTCTTTTTTGACCAGAATGGAAGTGAAATTATTAAGCACCGGGCTTTGCGACCACGACAGCTCTTTTGAAGAAACAGTAATAATCCCTTTAGCATTGAGCAGATTCCATTCAACTATTTGCCCGAGCAATTCTTTGAGTGGATTGTTGCGTATTCCCGAAGTATCTATTACAACAAAACTTTTTTTCAGGTCTTTATTGAAATAACCGGCAAGGTCCTTTTTGTTTTTTACCTTTCCCGAATCTATCCGGCAAATCATAAAGTTTCCTTTACATGAAGGAGATGCAGGGCCAATCAGGTAATCCTTCCCGGGAATAAGTGTCTGATTATCAATTTTCACTTCTGTTTGATAGGGGAAAGTATTGACCGGTAAATAATATTTCTGTTCGTAATTTTTAACAAGAGGCCTGATTCCAAGTCTTTGCATTTCGGTTGAAAGAAAAGTAGCTGTACGTTCAGCACCTTTTTTTACATATCCCCTTCCGGCATATTCGGGCGAGCAAAGCAAAGATAGTGTTTTCCTCACATAGGTGCTGTCCTGGCTATAAGCAGAAGTATGCAGAAGTAATGCAGGAATTAGAAACAAGAAGTGTCGTAACATATTAAATTTAAACAAGTTAATTTCTGCCTGAAATATATTTCCTTCTGAGCAGTTCAAATAATTTCTGGGTCACCGGATTATCGCGTTTCCAGCTGAATTTTGAATCCACATAATTAAAGGCTTCATTAAAATTAGCAGCGTTGTTCAGTATGTCAATGGTCTGGTTATATAAATCGGCATTACCCATGAAAAGTTCGCGAATGAAAAGAAATTTATCATTTACACCAATAGCTGATTTTAGATTACTGATCGGAGTATTTTGCATGGTCGACGAAAAGTTGGAAGCTGCCGGCCTGTCCTTGGCAAAAGCATCGTTCAGCGAAGTATTTTTTGTTATAAGACTTTCAGCAATGCTGGTGGCTTCCACTTTTATGGTTTGGGTATGCCTGACTGAATCTGCAACAATTTCTTCTTTTCGGGGAGGCTGAACGGATTGGTTTTCTACCTGAATTGGAGCAACCTCCTTTTCAACAGGAGGAGCAATATTTTGAGTTTCAGGGGCTGTTTCAAATTCCAGTTCTTCCGAAAATTCAGGAGCAGGAGCAGGGTCAGGGTCAGGGGCTTCTACCTTCTCTATTTCAGGTTCGGGAATAGTTTGCATTTCCGGCTGATGATTCTTTCTGCTCCGTTTTATGTCCAGCAGGCAGTCATAAAGATGCCTGATTTTCTCGAGAACTATATCCAGTTCTATTTCCGAAACTTTGGGGTCATTTATAAGTATTTCGGTGAAATAGTCTATTTTCTGCAAATCTTCTTTTACCGACCCAAATAAATTATTCTGTTCCATAAGAAATAAATAATGTGGTGAAATTCTCTTTTTCCGTACTTTTGCAAAATTAATTTAAAAACCATGATATTCTTTCAGAATATTGCAAAGAAATTCTGAAAGTTAGATAAGGAGAAACGACAGAATAGTCTTAAAGAAAATTTTATGCTTAGAAATTTTGTAGTTTTGGCCTTTAATATTCATGGATGTTAAGCGTTAAAATAATTTATTGCTTTAAACTGATTAATAGATAAAAATAGAAAGTCATGTTGATTTATACAATAGCTGAAATAGCTAAAATTGTAAAAGGAAAATTAATTCAGAATCAACCCGGTAATGTTAAATATTTGCTCACCGACAGCAGGTTAGTAGCTTCTCCCTCAGATACTTTGTTTTTTGCCTTGGTCAGTAAAAGACGTAACGGGCACGATTTTATTCAGGAATTATATAAAAAAGGAGTATGTAATTTTGTAGTCAGCGAGCTGCCTGAAAGTTTCGACAAATATCCCCTGGCAAATTTTGTCCTGGTTCCGGATACCCTTGTTGCGCTTCAACAACTTTGCACTTTTCATCGCCGTAAGTTTCATTATCCCGTTGTGGGGATTACCGGCAGTAATGGAAAAACCATCGTTAAAGAGTGGATATTCCAGGTATTGGAAGGTGCCAAAAGGATGGTCCGCAGCCCAAAAAGTTATAATTCGCAGATAGGTGTTCCCCTTTCCGTTTGGCTGCTCGATACAGATTATGATCTGGCTGTTATTGAAGCCGGTATTTCTCAAAAGGGGGAGATGGAGAAACTTCACGAGATCATCGTTCCTGAAGTGGGCATATTTACCAATATTGGCCCTGCTCATCAGGAAAATTTCAGCAGTTATGATGAAAAGATTGATGAAAAACTGAAGCTCTTTAGAAATTGTAAGATTTTAATTTATTGTAAGGACCAGCAGGAGATTGATAAACGGATTAAAGCAGATGCTGATCTTAAGAATACCAGGCTTTTTACCTGGTCGCAAAAGGAAAAGGCCGATCTGTCCATAAAATCGATAAATACCGGAGATACGTTCACAGAAATAAAAGCTGTATTTGAAGGGGAAGTTGTCGATATTACTATTCCTTTCACGGATAAAGGTTCTATCGAGAACGCTATCAATGTCTGGGCATTTGCTTTGTATTTCAGGCTTCAAAATAATTTTATCAGGGAGAAGATGAAGGTCTTGGCTCCTGTGGCTATGAGACTGGAGATGAAGCACGGGATCAATCACTGTACAATCATCAATGACAGCTATAACAGCGATTTGATATCATTGGGCATAGCACTTGATTTTTTAAACCAGCAACGCCAGCATGTAAAACATACCCTTATTCTTTCAGATATTTTGCAAAGTGGAAGGGAAGAGAGAGAACTCTATGCCGAGGTTTCCGAATTATTGCGGATGAAGAAAATTTCCCGCTTCATTGGAATTGGCAAAGCGCTTTCAAAAAATCAGGATCTGTTCAAGATGGACAAAGAATTTTTTGAGGATACCCATGAATTTTTACTTCATTTTGCTAACGATCATTTTAAGGATGAAGCCATCCTGCTGAAAGGTTCCAGAAGCTTTGAATTTGAGCGTATTTCGCATGTGCTGGAACAGAAAGCCCACCGTACTGCCCTTGAAATCAACCTCAATGCCATGGTCCATAACCTGAATTATTTCAGGTCAAAGTTAAAGCCGGAGACCAAAATGACGGTCATGGTCAAGGCATTTTCGTATGGAAGTGGTTCTTATGAAATTGCCAATATGCTTCAATATCAGCGGGTCGATTACCTGGCTGTAGCCTTTGCCGACGAAGGCATTTCACTTCGTGATGCAGGTATTACAGTGCCCATATTGGTCATGAACCCTGAGGTTACCAGCTACGATCTGATGATTGACTACAAACTCGAACCTCAGATTTATGGATTTACGGCTATCAAAGAATTTAATGAAGCAGTGGTCAGGAAAGGCCTGGACTCTTTCCCGATTCATGTCAAACTTGATACGGGTATGCACCGCCTGGGCTTCATGGAAGAGGAAATTGACAAACTCATTGAAAGCCTGAAGCTGGCAAAAAATGTTCATGTTCAGTCAATCTTCTCTCATCTTGCCGGTGCTGATGAAGAAAAGCATGATGAATTTACCCGCAGTCAGATTGCCTGTTTCGACCGGATGAGCAGTAAAATCATGAAGGCATTTGATTATACTATCATACGTCATATCTTGAATTCTGCCGGGATTGAGCGTTTCCCCGAAGCACAATTCGATATGGTCAGGTTGGGCATAGGAATATATGGGATAAGTGCTGTGGATCAGACAAAAGTCCGGAATGTAAGTACGCTAAGAAGTACAATATCACAAATTAAGACCGTGCCTGGCGGAGAAACGGTTGGTTATGGCAGAAAGGGCAAAACTACAAGGGATACAAAAATTGCCATTGTTCCCATTGGTTATGCCGACGGGTTGAACAGAAAACTGAGTAATGGCGTGGGCAAATTTCTGGTCAATGGTAAATTCGCACCCCTTATCGGGAATATCTGCATGGATTTGTGTATGATTGATATTACCGGAATAGAAGCTGAAGAGGGAGACGATGTTATTGTTTTTGGTGAAACATATACCATTACCGATGTGGCCAGTCTTTTGGGCACTATTCCTTATGAAATTCTTACCGGGGTTTCCAGCCGCGTAAAAAGAGTTTATTATCAGGAGTAATATTGGAGAAAGAATATTTCTTTGTATTTTAGAATTAATTATCAATTTAGGGTTTTGTTACTTGGATGCATAAAGATGGTTTTTCATGGTTAAATTATCTGTGGTAATTATTACCCTGAACGAAGAGGAGAACATAGAAAGGTGCCTGCTGTCAGTTCGTGAAATTGCAGATGAGATTGTTGTGGTTGATTCTTACTCATTCGACAAAACCAGGGAAATTTGTGAAGCATTTCCTGTCCGTTTTATCCAGCATAAATTTCAGGGATATGTAGAACAGAAACGTTGGGCAACTGAGCAATCGGTTTTTCCTTATGTTTTGTCAATTGATGCGGATGAGGCCATCTCAGAGCAACTAAAGCAAAGCATCCTGTATATTAAGAACAACTGGAAGTCGGACGGATATTATTTTAGCCGTTTTACCAAGTATTGTGGCCGATGGCTTAATTATGGCAGCTTCAATCCGGATTTCAAGTTAAGGCTGTTCGATAAGCGCAAGGGCCAGTGGGCAGGATTAAATCCTCATGACAGGTTTGAACTTCAGCATGGAGCATCTAAAATCAAGCTGAAAGGAAAATTATTGCACTATTCTTTTGACAAAATATCTGAGCATGTTGAACAGATCAATTCTTTTTCAACCATTCAGGCAAACAGTTATTATGCGATAGGCAGGAAAGCAAGTATTTTTACCATTATCTTTCACTCATCCTGGAGATTTTTTCAGGATTATATCCTGAGGCTGGGCTTTTTGGATGGATTTCAGGGCCTTACGATCTGCATTAATTGTGCCTGTTGTACTTTTTTAAAGTATGTAAAACTTAGGCAAATAATACGAAGGGGGAAAGTGAATAGTAATTATTGGGCTTAAAAGGTAAAATCATATCCTTTATGACTTCAATTTCCGTAATCATTATTACTTACAACGAGGAACAAAACCTCGAGCGTTGCCTGAGGTCAGTGCAAGGCATTGCCGACGAGATAGTTGTGGTTGATTCTTTTTCTACAGATCAGACGGAAGCAATCTGCAGGAAATATGCAGTACGTTTTATTCAGCATGCCTTTGGCGGTTATGTTGAGCAAAAGAACTGGGCCATGGGGCAGGCAACCTGTCCGTATATACTTTCGCTTGATGCCGATGAGGCACTTTCTGATGAATTAAAGAATTCTATTCTCAAAGTGAAAGAAAATTGGACCAGTGATGGGTACATTTTTAGCCGGATGACCAACTATTGCGGGAAATGGATCCGGCATGGCAGCTGGTATCCCGATTATAAACTAAGACTTTGGGATAAAAGAAAAGGGCAATGGGCAGGAGTGAAAATTCACGAGAAAGTTGAACTGCTGGCTCCTTTTTCTACAGAGGTATTAAAGGGGGATTTACTGCACTATTCCTATTATTCCGTTAGCCAGCATATTGCCCAGGCAAATAAGTTTACCGATATTACAGCATTTGAGGCTTTTCAGAAAAAGAAGAAGGCCTCTGTATTGAAAATTTTAATTAATCCCTGCTGGAAGTTTATCCGGGATTATATCGTCAAAATGGGTTTTTTAGACGGCTATTATGGATTTGTGGTTTGTTATATTTCGGCCTTTGCCACTTATTTAAAATATGCCAAACTAAGACAATTATATGAGAAACAGAGATCTGCATAGAAATACTACCTTTATAATCAGCCGCACCGACAATATCGGAGATGTTATTCTTACCCTGCCAATGGCAGGTATTTTGAAAAAATATTATCCGGATTGCAGGATTGTTTTTCTGGGTAAGACATATACCAAACCAATTGTAGAAACTTCAGAATTTATAGATAGTTTTCTGGACTGGGACCAACTTAAAAGCATGGAATATGCCAGACAGGTAGAAACATTCAAGAAATTAAAGGCAGATGTAATTGTCCACGTTTTTCCAAGAAAGGAAATTGCGAAATTGGCCTGCGATGCACGCATCCCTTTGCGGATTGGTACCAGTCACCGTCCTTATAACTGGTTCTTCTGCAATGAAAATGTACATTTTTCGCGCAAAAAATCGGATCTGCATGAAGCACAGTTAAATACAATTTTACTCAGGCAACTGATCCCCGAAACTCCGGTTCCTTTATCTGAAATCCCTGCTTATTTCGGGACAACAAAAATAAAGCCTTTGAACAGTGAGCTTTCGGATTTATTATCCCCTTCTTTGACCAATGTTATTCTTCATCCTAAAACGAATAAAAGTGCCAGGGAATGGGGATTGGATAATTTCGCGAAATTGATAAAATTATTGTCTGCTGAAAAATTCAGGATATTCATTACCGGCACGCAGGCTGAGGGTGCGCAGATGCATGAATTCCTGGTTGCCAACCGGGAACGGGTGGTTGATTTGACCGGTCAATTGAGCCTGTCAGAATTGATTAGTTTCATCTCAGAAGCTGATGTCCTGGTAGCGGCAAGCACCGGGCCTTTGCATATTGCAGCTGCTTTGGGTAAATGTGCCGTAGGCCTGTATGCCCCCATGCATCCGATTGATCCTCAAAGGTGGGCTCCCCTTGGCCAACACGCTTCTTATCTGGTACTGGCCAAAAAGTGCAATGATTGCCGCAAGACGATGGATTGTAAGTGTATTCGCAGCATCCGTCCTGAAGATGTCGTTAAACGGCTTCTAAATAAAGGAAATCTGTGTTAAGGGATCTATAATGTTGAAAAAGCCTGCTTATTTCCCTTATTTTACCAAGTGTATGGGTTTGAAATAAGCAGATTCTTTATAAAGGGATCCCGATTTCTTTTTCGAAAACAGGGGAGCATACAATACCCCAAATTCAAAATACCCATCTACGGACATCATTTGAAGGTAAATTAGGGATGTTGAGTTTTCCCATCCTGTGGCATATCCCAGGTTACCTTCCATTAAGGCCTGTCCCCATTTATCTTTATATGGTTTTAAGCTGTCGTCGTTCCAGGCAATGGTATCAAAAACCGGCGTCCCGTATTTTGCAGTCAGTTCGCTTTTGATACTGTCATAGTCGTTGAAATAAAGATTATAATTTGAAGAATGCGACCACATAAATTGTCTGTAAACCTGGGCAAGCTTTCCGCTGTTATTGAAAACATAGAAATAATATTCACCCGGATTTTGCTCGCTTTGAAACGCCAATACGCTGTCATTTGAAAAAGCATAGAGATAGGTTGAGCTTTCAGAATTCTTTACATCTGCCTTGGACATACCCCAGGTGGTTTTTCTAAAAGTATAATCCGTAGATTCGTTATGGTCTTTTTTACAGGAAAAAAAGGCCAGCATTATAATTACTATGCAGATGAGGGAAGAGTATTTTTTCATAATTTATTTTTTTAACACATTTCTTACAAAAATAGGAATTTGATTCTAATTTAATACAAATTAAGATTATTCTTTAAAAATTGTAGTCTTATTTTATATAAACAAAAAATTCAACTTTCTATTGTTTAATGTTTTCACCTGTTTTATTACTGTACTCCGTTGGCGACATTCCGAAATAGTTCTGGAAGCAGTTGGTAAAATATTGATGAGAATTAAATCCTACAGCATAGGCCACTTCCGAAATGTTAAGTTTGTTTTGTTTCAGCAGGTAAGCTGCTTGTTTCAACCGGATAATCCGGACAAATTCGCTGGGATTTTGGTTGGTAAGGGCTTTGAGTTTACGGTAAAGATGTACCCGGCTTATACCCAGTTCGTTACCCATTTCTTCAATATTCAGGTTGGGATTGGAGATATTGGCTTTTACCAGATCCATTGCTTTTTGCAGGAATCGTTCGTCGGCTGAGGTTATGGTCATCTCTTTTGCCTCAAAACTAATGGATTTTGAAAATTTGGCCATCAGGTTTTGACGCAGTTCAATGAGTTTTTCTATCCTGATTCTCAGGTGTTGGGGATGAAAAGGTTTGGGAATATAGGAGTCGGCTCCGGTTTCTAATCCTTCAATTCGGTTTTCTATAGAAGTTCTGGCAGTGAGGAGAATTACCGGAATATGACAGGTTAGGATATTGGTCTTTATTTTTTTGCAAAGTTGAATTCCGTCCATTCTGGGCATGATAATATCGCTGATGATCACTTCGGGCTGCTGTTTCTGGGCCAAAGACCAGCCTTCAATACCATCTGAGGCTTCAATGATTTTATATTGATCTGAAAACTCTGATTTTATATAACTTCTTATATCATAATCGTCCTCTACAACCAGGATGGTATATTTTTGCTTAGCATCCTCTGTTTCGTCATCTGATGAAAATTCTGTAACTATATCCGTTTTGCTGGTTTTTATTTTTATTTTTTCCTCAGAATTAGCAGGAATGTCATTTTCTGAAACTTTTTCCTGAGGACTCAAATGGTCCCCGTTGCGTGGCATGAGCACATCGAATCTTGTCCCTTTCCCGTCTTTACTTGAAACAGTTAATTTTCCGTGATGCAATTCAACCAGGTATTTTGACAAATGCAAGCCTAAACCGGTACCTACCTGTATGTCTGCATCATTTTCATCTTCGATCTGATAAAAGCGTTCAAAAATTTTTTGAAGATGTTCTTCTTTCATCCCCTTGCCTGTATCTGTAACGGTTATGTCTACAAAGGAGTTGAGGGGTGGAAGATAGGCCTCATTGTTGTTGGTACTTACATCTACCGAAATATTTCCTCCTTTGTATGTAAATTTGAATGCATTGGACAGCAAGTTGAAAATTACTTTATCCAGCTTGTCGGGATCGAACCAGCAATTGATTTTTTCGTTTTCAGAATGAAAGGACAAATTGATTTTTTTGGTTTTTGATAACTCTTCGAAGGTTAAGGTAATTTCTTTGGCAAAGCTGACAATATTGCCATAGCGCGCTTTCAGGTGCATTTCATTTTTTTCTACTTTTTGCAGATCAAGCAGGGCATTGACCAAACGTAATAGACGTAATGCGTTGCGGTGGATATAGCCGATTTGCTTTTTTAGGGAGCTGTCAATTTTGGAATTCAAAATATGCTCGGCAGGTCCTATGATTAATGTCAAGGGAGTTCGAAATTCATGTGAGACATTTGAAAAAAACTGTAGCTTGGACTTATTTAATTCTTCCAGTTTTTCACGTTCCAACCGTTCAATTTGCAGATTATTCCTCATGGTAAACCTAAAAATCATGAGTTTGCGGATAAGTAAGAAGGCC
>JAUZOH010000035.1 GCA_030706565.1 Bacteroidota bacterium
ATGAATGATGAATAGAAACACTTCCATATCATTAGGGGATTATTTTGACAACTTTATTAAGAGTAAAATATCTGCCGGACGATATAAAAATGCCAGTGAAGTAGTCAGAGCAGGATTAAGGTTGTTAGAAGAAGAAGAAAATAAAGTGATCGCCCTGAAAGAAGCCATTCAAGAAGGCATCGATAGTGGAATCGCTGATGATTTCAATCCTCAGGAGCATTTAAAAGAATTAAAAGCAAAAAGAGAAAATGGCCTGGTATAAATTATCCAATAAAGCTGTTGATGATTTAGCACAAATTTGGAATTATACCTTTGATAAATAGTCTGAAGATCAAGCTGATATTTACTACAATTTGCTTTTGGAAAATTTTAAAGAAGTTGCATCTAATCCTGACTTAGGCAGATATTACCCTGGAATTCTGAAGGATTTATTAGGATTTAAAGCGGGGCGACACATTATCTTTTACCGGAAGAGTGGAAAAAATGAAATTGAAATCATTAGAATTCTCCACGAACAAATGGATTAAAAAAATAGAATTAAAGAAAAGTAATCACAACTTATTAATTAGCTGCCATAATGGCGATCCTTCTGAAAACCCTGTGTTCCTTGTGGTTTAAAGTGTTTGAAGTGTTTGAAATGGTTAGAAATGGTTAGAGGGAAAGGCATTACCACAAATGGCACAGAGTTTACGGAAAATACAAGTTTAATAAAGTTTCGCTGAGTTTCGCTGAGAAATATTGAGTTACACTGAGTTAATATGAGAAACCCTGAGATTCGGCTTCGACTGCGCTCAGCCACCATGTTTTTGCCTGATCTCAGTTTTTGCACCTGATTCCAAGTTATTTTGGGCTATAAAACTTACCTTTGGAACTTGATATTTTTTAACTTCAGTTTTGAACCGCATACAAAGAAAAAATATATAAAAAATTAAGAGATGAAATTAAAGTACGGAATGAATCCTTATCAGGATTATGCAGAAGTAATTGACAAGCACAATGCCTTGGAGCTTAAAAACGGCAATCCTAGTGTAATCAATGTCCTGGATGCCTTAAACTCATGGCAGTTGGTGAAAGAGGCCAGCCGGGCATTAAACACCGAAGCCGCTACTTCATTTAAGCACGTAACCCCTTCCGGAGTGGCAATTGCAAAAGATTTGGATGAAACCGAAAAACAGGCATACCTGGTTAAACATGAGCTATCCGGTTTGGCATCTTCCTATGCCCAGGCACGGGGAACAGACAGGCTCGCTTCCTTTGGCGATTTCATCGCCCTAAGTCACGAGGTGGATAAAGAAACAGCCGTCCTGATTAAAGCCGAAGTTTCTGACGGGATTGTTGCTCCGGGCTATACCAAAGAAGCCCTGGAAATCTTGTCTGCCAAGAAAAAAGGCAAATACGTGATTTTTCAGATCGATAAGGGTTATGAACCTGAAGAAATAGAATCACGGGAGGTTTTCGGCATCACTATAAAGCAAAAGCGGAACAACCTTCATGTTTCAGACGATTTGTTTTCAAAAGTAGTGACTTCGAGCAATGCCATTACACCAAAGATCTTAACAGACCTAAAATTGGGATTCCTTACTCTTAAGTATACCCAGTCGAATTCCATTTGTGTGGTGAACGACGGCCATGTAATAGGCATCGGCTCCGGGCAGCAATCCCGTATCCTCTGTTCAAACCTGGCTTTAAGCAAAGCCAATATCTGGTACCAGAAAATGTTGCTCGATTATTCATTTTTAAAAAACTATCCCGATTTAAAGCGGACAGAATTGGATCAACTTATCGAGCAAAAAAGGCAGGAAACATTTTCCAATCAAATATTGTTGAATAAATTGACCGGTACCTGTTTGCTGTCGGACGGCTTCTTCCCTCAAAAAGACAACATAGAGCTGGCCAATCAATACGGTGTAAAATTCATCGCCACTCCGATGGGTTCAATCCGTGACAACGAAATTATTGAAACAGCCGATAAATACGGCATCACCCTGATCGATACGGGAACAAGATTGTTTCACCATTAATCTATCCTAAAGTGAAGAACTGGAAGGATAAGAGATTATAATAGCACTCCATCATGATTTAAAGGAGTTTTGAGTAAAAAATTAAAAATAAAAGTTACCAAATTACCATTTTGGTAACTTTTCATATCTTTTTTATACATAAATTAAAAAGTGAGAATAATTGCCAAAAAGATACTTAGAGAATATTGGGAAAAACATATTGACGCTGAAAAAATTTGAAGGCAATGAATATTAAGGTAATAAAGACGGAAGAAGAATATAACCAGGCTTGAAAAAGACTTGAGGTTATATTTGATGCCCCTGTTGATTCACAGGAGGGTGATGAAGCCGAGTTATTAAGTATACTGATTGAAAAATATGAAGACGAGCATTATCCGATTGAAGCACCAGACCCAATAGAAGCCATTAAATTCAGGATGGAGCAACTGAACATGACCAATCAGGATCTTGCAAAGGTTATAGGTTATAAAAGCAGAGTGTCAGAGATTTTCAATCACAAAAGGAAATTAACTCTAAACATGATCAAAAATCTCCATGAGAAATTAAAAATTCCTTATGAGTCTTTAATCCCAGATTAATTGTGAGGTTTTACCAGAAATACGTTTCATGCGAAGACGCAGAGTCGCAAAGTTCATTAATATCTTTCTGAATTAGACACTTTGCAAATATCTTAGAAGTCTACATATATGGGCTATTTAAATTTAAAATTTTCACAAAATACTAAAGGCATAATTTTTTAGGAACATTTATTTTATAAAGAAAGATTCCTCATTCCGCTTCGCTCCATTTGGAATGATAAAACGTTATAAGGCTTTTAACATGGGAAAGGATGGCGAAGCCACTTTTTTCCCCTTTCAAAACAACCAGAAAGACTGTCATTCCGAGCGAAGCCAGATATTTTTCATTGCCGTTGGCTTTAGTGAAAGTAAATATTTTCCCCGGCTTTAGCCAAATTATTGCAATAGGTTTCTTCCTTTAACTGCAGAACATTGAAAAATTTAAAATACAATCTGATTTTTTCTGTCAAAATCTAAAAGAATACTTTGAGGCTAAAGCCCAATGAATACCTGCAATATAATTCCGTCAGCTAAAGCTGACGGCAATGAAAAAATACATTGAATCAAGCACTTTGCAAATGGTTTAAAGCCAGCATTTATGAGCTTTCCAGATTTAAAATTTTCAATTAAATACTTAAAGATATCGTTTATTAAGAACCGTTTTATTAAAAATCAGCCTAATTCAATTAATTGATTAGTCATAAAAAAGCCTCATGAAATATACTTCCATGAGGCTTTTCAGATATACAAAAATTCTATTTCATCGTTTCTTCAACTTCCTCAACGGTTTTGGGTATGGGTTTGCCAAGAATCCTGTGTCCGTCGGGGGTAGCCAATACATTGTCTTCGGTGCGGATACCGCCGAAATCCCTGTATTCATCAACCTTATCGTAATTGATAAACTCGGTAAATTTCTTTTCGGCTTCCCATCTGTCGATCAGGGCAGGAATGAAGTAAACACCGGGTTCAACGGTAACAATGTTGCCGGCCTCCAGTTTCTTTCCTATTCTGAGATAAGCTGTGCCGAATATGTTGCTGCGGTGGGTTTCTTCGTCATAGCCCACATAATCTTCGCCCAGGTCTTCCATATCGTGAACATCAAGCCCAAGTGAATGGCCAATCCCGTGAGAGAAAAAAAGAGCATGTGCGCCCTGCTGAACAGCCTGGTCAATATCGCCTTTCATCAGCCCTAGATCCTTCAAGCCCTGGGCGATGATCCTAGAAGCCGTGAAATGGACATCCATATACTTGACTCCTGCTTTGATGGCTGCGATGGCACCCAGTTGTCCGGCCAGGACAACATTATAAATATCCTTTTGTTTTTGGCTGTATTTTCCGCCCACAGGGATAGTCCGGGTAATATCGGTGGCATAACCCATCGGGGTCTCGGCACCGGCGTCAATAAGCAATAAATCGCCTTTTTTAAGGACATTGTCATGAGAGTGGATATGCATGGTCTCGCCATGACTGGTCAGAATAACCGGATAGCAAACAGTACCGCCGTAAGAGAGGGATATACCTTCGATGTAGCCGGCAATAGTCCGTTCAATAACACCGGGTTTGGCCATGTGCATGACAGCCATGTGCATTTCATAAGTAGCCGTGCTCAGGTAATTTTCAACCTCGGCGATTTCAAATTCGTCCTTCACCAGCCTCAGTTTGACCACAGCCTTGATGAGCTGTTCCGAAACATGATTTTTGACTTCAGCATGAGGAATACCCAGAAGCCTTTCCAGTTCGATGGTGCGTTCAGCCCTGTATGGAGGTAGGAAATGAATAGGCCTGCCCTTGGATTTTGCTTCAGACAATACTTTTTCAAGCTCTGCATAAGGGAATGCAATATTGACGCCTACTTTTGAACCATTTTCCTTTAACGAAGGCAGATGGCCCATCCAGATAATATCCTCAAGGGTGACATCGTCGCCGAAAAGCATGTCTTTCCCTTCGTCCAAATCAATCACACCGGCAAGACCGGGGAGGTTCAATCCGAAAAAGTACAGAAAAGAGCTATCCTGCCTGAAACGGTATGCATTGCCGGGATAACTCATAGGCGAATCCTGGTTGCCCATTATCAGAACAAGACCGTTCTGCATCAACTGGCGAAGTTTTTTCCTTCGTGAAGTATAAACTGAAGTTTCAAACATGATAAATAAATTTAACTATCGAAAAACATTAATTAAAGCCAAATCTACAAATAAAAGCAGGAAAAGCTGCAATTATAGATCAATAAATGAAACTACTCCTGAAATTTTGCAACCATGAGATTTAATAATAAAAAAATAACGAATAACCATATTATCCAGGTTATTCGTTATAATGTTATCCTGCGTTAAGAGGGCTAATACTCATCCCAAGCTCTAATAGGCAGATCCTCCGGTTTAATTTTACAAACAGCCGTCAGGAAAGCACTTGCCAAACGTGCATTGGTCAGCAAGGGGATATTAAAGTCTATGGCGCTTCGCCGAATGATATAATCGTTGTTCAATTCGGCTTTCGAAAGATTCTTCGGGACATTGATCACCAAATCAATTTTCCTTTCCTTGATGTAAGTCAGGGTATTGGGTTGTTCCTTTTCATCAGGCCAATGCAGGGCAGTTACTTCTACCCCGTTGCTCTTGAGATATTCAGCAGAACCTTTGGTTGCAAAAAGATTAAAACCTCTTTCTGTCAAAAGTTTCGAACAGGCAAGCAGTTCAACCTTATCCCTGGCCGTACCGGTAGAGAGCAGAATATTTTTCTTTGGAATCGTATAACCAACGGAAAGCATCGACTTCAGCAAGGTTTCATAATAATCTTCACCAATACAGGCCACCTCACCGGTTGAAACCATATCCACACCCAGGACAGGATCAGCTTTTTGTAATCTGGAGAATGAGAACTGCGGTGCCTTGATACCAATGTAATCGAGGTCGAATATGGATTTATCGGGTTTTTCAACCGGAATATCAAGCATGATCTTGGTAGCCAGTTCAATAAAATTGGTCTTCAGTACCTTCGACACGAAGGGGAAACTGCGGGAAGCCCTCAGGTTACATTCAATCACCTTGATATCGTTATCCCTGGCCAGGAACTGAATATTGAAAGGGCCGGAAATATTTAACGCTTTGGCTATTTTACGGCTGATCTTCTTAATCCTTCTGACCGTTTCGAAATATATCTTTTGTGGCGGGAACACCATGGTTGCATCGCCCGAATGTACACCTGCAAATTCGATGTGTTCGGAGATGGCATAAACCATCAGCTCGCCATTTTTGGCTACGGCATCAATTTCAATTTCCTTGGCATTTTCAATGAATTCGGAAATCACCACGGGATATTGCTTGGAAACGTTGGCCGCCAGCTTCAGGAAATGAACCAGCTCCTCATCATTCGAAACCACATTCATTGCAGCACCTGAAAGTACATAAGAAGGCCGGATCAGAACCGGGAAACCAACTTTGTCAATGAACTTACGGACATCCTTCATGCTGGTAAGTTCGCTCCAACGGGGCTGATCGATCTTCAGGTCATCGCACATCGTTGAGAACTTGTGCCTGTCCTCCGCATTGTCAATAGAAAGAGGCGAAGTACCCAGGATGTTAATATTCTGGGAATGCAGGCGCATGGCCAGGTTGTTTGGAATCTGTCCGCCTGTTGATATCACAACACCTTTCGGGCCTTCCAGATCCAGGATATCCAGAACACGTTCGAAGGTCAACTCATCAAAATAAAGCCGGTCGCACATATCATAATCGGTACTTACCGTTTCAGGATTGTAATTAATCAGCACGGAACGGTAACCATTTGCTTTAATGGTATGAAGGGCATTAACGCAGCACCAGTCAAACTCAACACTGCTGCCGATGCGGTATGCGCCCGAACCCAAAACCACAACCGATTTATTGTCATGTTCGTAAGTGATATCGTGCTCGTTTGCACTGTAGGTCATATAGAGGTAATTGGTCTGGGCAGGGTATTCTGCAGCAAGTGTATCGATTTGCTTAACATAAGGCAGAATGTTCCTTTCTTTTCTGCAATTTCTTACGGCAATGATATCTTCCTCAATATGACGGCTAAAATCCTTAAATATCATACGTCCTATCTGGAAATCGCTATAGCCCTGTTTTTTGGCCTCCAGCAATAAATCAGCAGGGAGCTCTTCCAGGGTATTATATTTTCCGATTTCATTTTTCAGGTCGAAAATATTACGTAGTTTTTCCAGAAACCAGCAGTCGATTTTGGTGAGCTCATGGATTTTTTCTACGGTGTAGCCATGTTCGAATGCATCGGCTATCACGAAAATACGCATATCGGTAGGTTCGGCCAGTTCTTTTTCAATATCCTTAAATTCCAGGTCATGATTCCCGACAAAACCGTGCATTCCCTGCCCGATCATTCTAAGTCCCTTCTGAATAACTTCCTCGAAAGTACGGCCTATGGCCATTACTTCGCCAACACTTTTCATGCTGCTTCCAATCTGCTTGGAAACGCCGATGAATTTATTCAGGTCCCAGCGGGGAATCTTGCAAACAATATAATCGAGGGCAGGTTCAAAGAAGGCAGAAGTTGTTTTGGTAATAGAATTCTTCAATTCAGTAAGACTGTATCCCAAAGCAAGCTTTGCTGCAATGAAAGCCAGAGGATAACCGGTTGCCTTGGAAGCCAGCGCACTGGAACGCGAAAGCCTTGCATTTACCTCAATGACCCTGTAATCCTCTGAATTTGGATCAAGGGCATATTGGACATTACATTCGCCGACAATGCCTATGTGCCGGATTATTTCAATTGATATTCTTCTTAATTTATGATATTCTGCATTGGATAATGTCTGCGACGGAGCCACCACGATACTTTCACCGGTATGTATTCCCAGGGGATCGAAGTTCTCCATGTTACAAACCGTGATGCAGTTGTCATAGCAGTCGCGCACAACCTCATATTCAATTTCTTTCCATCCTTTGAGTGATTCTTCGACTAAAATCTGTTTGGAATAAGAAAAAGCTTTCGAAGCCAATTTAACGAGTTCATCCTCATTATAACAGAATCCACTGCCCAGTCCTCCCAGTGCATAAGCAGCCCGGATGATAATCGGGAAACCCAATTCCTTTGAAGCTTTTACTGCATCTTCAACATTAGTCACCGCAAGGCTGTGAGGAGTTTTAATATTTATTTCCTTCAGCTTGTCAACAAATATTTCCCTGTCCTCAGTATCAATAATGGCCTGGATAGGAGTACCCAGGACTTTGACCTGGTACTTTTCAAAAACCTTATTTTTAAACAGGGCGATACCGCAGTTTAATGCCGTCTGGCCGCCAAAAGAAAGGAGAATACCATCGGGTTTCTCCTTTTTAATTACCTGTTCGACAAAAAAAGGAGTAACGGGAAGAAAGTAAATCCTGTCAGCAATACCTTCGGAAGTTTGTATGGTAGCAATGTTTGGATTTATCAAAACTGTAGAAACTCCTTCTTCATGCAAGGCTTTAAGTGCCTGCGAACCAGAATAGTCAAACTCTCCAGCTTCACCAATCTTTAAAGCACCAGAACCAAGAACAATTACTTTCTTTATCACTTTTTCCATTTCTTAATTAAATCAATAAAATTGTCAAACAAAAATTCAGTATCCGTAGGCCCGCTGGAAGCTTCAGGGTGAAACTGGGTAGAAAAGAAAGGTTTGGTCTTATGACGCATCCCTTCATTGGTATTATCATTCAGATTGATATATAAAGGCTCCCAATCGGAAGGCAAAGTTTTATTATCTATGGCAAAACCATGGTTTTGCGAAGTAATATAAGCTTTCTTCGTCCCATTAAGAATTACCGGCTGATTGTGGCTGCGATGGCCATATTTCAGCTTATAGGTATCAGCACCTGCAGCCAGCGCCAGCAATTGATTACCCAGGCAGATGCCGAATATCGGCTTATCCTCATTCAAAGCCTTGCGGATGTGCTCAATGGTGGCAGTGCACATCTTGGGATCACCGGGGCCATTGGTGATAAACAATCCGTCATATTCCTCATTCGAGAAATCATAATCCCAGGGAACACGGATCACAGTAGTATCGCGCTTCAATAAATTACGGATGATGTTGTACTTAACACCGCAATCAACCAGCAAAATCTTATAAGCCCCCTCGCCATAAACTTCTTTTTGCTTTATGCTCACCTGGCTCACCAGATTATCCTTATCCGGGTTATAAAATTCAATGTCACCCTGGTCTTCAAAAATGATCTTTCCCAGCATTGTCCCTTTTTCCCGGATTATCTTGGTAAGCTGACGGGTATCCAATCCGTAAATCCCGGGGATCTTATTCCTCTTCAGCCATTCGGCCAGGCTTTTGTCGGCATTCCAGTGGCTATATTCGAAAGAATAATCAGAAATGATCAGGGCCGAAATGTGCAAGGCATACGACTCGTAAAATTTGTAAAGATTATCTTCCTTGACATTTTCGGGAACCCCGTAATTGCCAATCAAAGGATAAGTAAGGATTAGTATTTGCCCTTTGTAAGAAGGGTCAGTCAAACTCTCAGGATAACCGGTCATTGCGGTATTGAACACAACTTCGCCTGAAACTGAGCCCTCATAACCAAATGACTTTCCTGCAAACTCTGTTCCGTCTTCGAGAACCAACTTAATTTTTGGAGAATTGATCATTCAAAATTTATATTAATTGTTCTTTTTCTTTTTTAATTCAAAATTAATAATATCCTCAACCTGTTCGGGATTAATCCGTTTGGCGATAATTTTTTTATTTTCATCCAGAACGTAGATCACAGGCGTGCTGTAAATATCGTACTTATCCTTAAAACTGAAATCATAAGGATTCCAGACATTCATCCAGCCATATAAACCATGCTCGTTGACATAATCCACCCATTTCTTCTTGCCTTCAATGCCCCCCAGGATATTGATAGCCATCACTTCGCCCCCTTTGTCCCTGATCTTTTTGTAAACATCATACATGACAGGCATGGCTTTCTGACAATGACTGCAGGTAGCCTCCCAGAAAATCATCACCAGGAATTTTGCCTTAATATTATGCAGATAAACCGGATTACCGGCATATACATTACTCCGGAGGGCTGTATCTGTCTTGGCTTTTATAAAGTGATCGTCCGGCAGGTTCATCATCATAATGTTGGGGGCGATGCTTCCAATCAGATTAGGCTTTATCCGCGCAATCTGCTTTTTGAGCTTTGAGATAAAGGAGGTATCGCTCCAGGTAGCTTCAGGTATATAATATTTTTCAGCAATATGGACCAATACCGCATCCATGCCCATGATCTGGCTGGCGGCAAAATGATTGAACATGGTTACCAGCATATAACGAAACAATTCATTACTCGTACGCGATTTTTCAATAAGCATATCCACTTCAGGAATCAAGGTATCTGGGACCTGAGGAACTACCTTTTCAATGTAGGTTTTGACTTTATCCTCATAAAAAGGAGTACGTAAAAACCGGGGATCCGAAACATCAAAGTTATCAAAATAATGACTGCGGTAATATCTGTACTGGAAAGTGGAATCAGTAACTTTCCCCTTTGCATCCCTCGGGAAATCGGGAACTTCAATCTCAGTTACCGCTTTTATGAATTTTGTAAAAAATAGATTGGGATTTTCAGTTAGAACTTTTGTCCTGAAATTTTTCACCTCCTGGTCTATAGCTTTAAGCTGATTTGCATAAGAAGTTTTTTCTTCCGGGGTTTTAGCCTGTTCCCTTTTGACCTGCAGGCTTTTTGCTTCATCACGCTTATCGACAATCAAGCGCTGATAATCATAAAACAACTGATTGTCCAATGAACCCGTAACTTTCATATTCTTTAAAAAATTACAGGTATCATTTTCTATAGAAAAAGTCTGGTTATCGCTTAATAAGATATCAAAATAATTTTTGGTAGGCAACAGGATCAAATACATACCCCCGGGCAGGGATTTCTTTTTCTTAAATACGCCATTCCCGTTTTTATTCACGATCAGGGTATCATCAGGATACATGGATTTATTAAAATGATGGCCTAAGATCAGCGTGTCGTTATGAAGGTTTTTTATTTTGACTTTAATTTCATAACCTTGAGAAAATAGATTTGATGTACATATTTGTGCGAAAGCAAAAACGAGAATACAAAAAACAAACTTCTTCATGGCAGGTTAGAATAATGTAAATTTTGGCAAAGATACAACGAAAACTTTTTTCTCCTATCAACTCATGTAATTGAATAAGTTTTTTTAATCAAATTGTTTATAAAACAGGGAAAAATGTTAAATATTTTAACTTTTCAAAACGTATTGCGTATACAATAATAGGAAGTTAAAAGAAAAATTTTGGTTTTGAAAGAAATTTTATCTTTTTTATTTCATTTCATTATTTATAATTAGCGCAATACATTTTAAGTAGGAAACTTATAATAATTATCTTAGCATTTGACAACTAAATCAATAACTCCATTAATGTAAGTCCAACATGAATATAAATTTGAACTTAAATGATAAAGTAATCCTGATTGCAGAAGATTATGAAGTAAATTATTTATACATCAAAGCAGTGCTTGAAGATACGGGGGCGCAAATTTTATGGGCAAAAGATGGAGCTGAGGCAGTTGAGATGTGCAGCAACAATAACAAAATCGATTTGGTACTCATGGACATACAAATGCCCAGATTAAATGGTTACGAGGCCACCCGGCAAATTAAAAAATTCAGGAACAATCTGCCCATCATCGCACAAACCGCTTATGCCATGGAATATGACCGGGAAAAAAGTTTAAATGCCGGTTGCGATGATTATATTTCCAAACCCATCAGAATAGACACCTTGCTCGAGGCGATAAATAACCAATTAATTTGCTGAGCATTACAACAAATTAATCAAAATCCAATAATTTTTTGTAACTTTCTCAAGTTAGTTCCGTCTTACCGGCAACAATTGAGAAGAGATGACACCTGAAGAATACAACAAATCTGTGTATGATTATTCGGACAGGCTTTATCGTTTTATATTGAAAAATATAAAGGATAAGGATAAAGCGAATGATATTATTCAGGACACTTATGAAAAGTTGTGGTTAAAAGCTGAAACGGTATCTAATGAAAAGGTAAAATCTTATTTATTTACAACTGCTTATCATACCATGATTGATACGATGAGGTATGATAAGCGGAATGCCGATTTAGAAGAAATAGATGCAGAAGATCAGGTCAATGAGCAGACTTACACAGGTTTACAGGAGATCCTTCACGAAGCGGTATCAAAATTGCCTGAAGTGCAACGTTCTGTAGTCTTGCTCAGGGATTATGAAGGTTATTCGTACGAAGAAATTGCCCAGATTACCGGTTTAAGCGAATCTCAGGTGAAAGTGTATATTTTCAGAGGCCGTATCTTTCTCAAAAATTATATAGGAAGCTTGGAAAAAGTTATTTAATTAGCTCAAAAAATGGATATTAACCGTTTTAATTACGAAACATTTTTCATTGATTATCTGGATGGTAAATTGAACAGTGACCAGACAAACGAGCTATTGTCATTTTTGGAACAAAATACGGATTTGAAGGAAGAACTTGAAAATTTTCAAAAAATCACCCTGGAGCCTGATACCGTTTTTTATGAAAGCAAAGAAAAATTAAAAAGGACTTTAGCCGCCCATCTTCCGGTAGGTGAATCAAATTTTGATGCTTATTGTGTGGCTTATATTGAAAAAGACCTATCTGCGGTTGAGGAAAATGCGCTGAAAGAATATGTCCTTGCCCACCCCGGGAAAAAGAAAGATTTTGAAATATATAAAAAGACCCTGTTAACTGCCGACCAATCCATTGTTTATCCTTTCAAGGACCAGCGGATAAAACGCGTGAATGTTTTCCGCCTCAGAACTATATACCCTTATATTGCCGTGGCAGCAACTTTAGTCATTGCAATAATACTGATTTATCGTCCTGCCGGTCAGAAAACAACTGCCGGAGATGCGGGGAAACTGGCCAAAACCCATGTGGTCACCCTAAAAAAACAGAACCAGGTTCCTTTGCAATCAGGCCAAGCTGCAAAAGTTTTTGTTGCTTCTACCGTTTCCCCTGCAAATACCCCCGTCGCTTTTCCTTCAAAACACAAAGTGAACAAGGTTGAAAAGTTTGGAAAAACTGAAGAGCCGGCAACACAAACTACAGAAAGTATAACTGTTGCACCTGACAGAGTTTCAGACCTGGCATATCTTGAAAAAATAAATGTTTCGGAACTACCCGCCCAAAAATATGATCAAGAATTGAAAATCAACAATAGCCAAACCCATATAGAAACCGGAGATTTCTCCAAAACAATTCAAAATCTTCCTGCTCATGAACTTGCCATGGCAAATAGAAACAAAGAGGATGAAGATGAAAACCAAATCAAACCAAACGGATTCTTTAAATTTGCCAAAAACGGCATAAGCAAGTTATATGCGCTCCTTGGAAATCCCATCAAAATTGAAAGGAAGACAGATTCTGACGGAAACACATTGGCTATGGAAATTACTGCAGGAAATTTTCAATTATACAGTACCCGCCTGAAATAAATTTCTTATTTCATCTGTAACTATTTGTAACTTCTATCGTCTTACCAGCGAAAATTAAAGTTAAAGTAGTTATTATCTCAAAAATTAAAAATTAGAACCATGAAAAAATTTGGATGTATTCTGTTTGCCCTGTTTCTTTCAATCAGTCTGTTTGCCCAGACAATTGACACTACTTTTCAGGCAGGGGATAAAACAATCCGCATTAAAACGGATCGTCACCGCACAAAGGTTAATATAAACGGAAAGGAAATAATGAACCTTAACGTTGACTCCATTTCAAATTCGGCTCTCGATCATAGTTATTTTCTTCCAAAAGATTTTCAGAAGAAGCAATGGTTATCTGTCGATACTGCAATCCGTGAAAATATACGGGAACAAATGGATAAACTTCACGAACAATTGGGTCAGATGCACCAACAAATGGATCAGCTAAATGCTCAAAAAGATGAACTAAACGCCATGAAAGATTTGGAAAATCCCAATAATCCAGGATTTCAGGGAGATACCATAAACAGAAAAATACAAGGCGAAATTCCCCAGATAGAAAAAAATAAAGACACGACCCTGATAAAACTGGGGAAGAAAAGCATCAGCATTGTTGAACAAAAAGATGGTACTACTACTGTAAAAATCAATGATGCAAGTAAAGAAAATGCAGAAAAACCCTCCGAGAAAACTTATTCCTGGGGGAAAAAACCGGGTTCTCAAAAATCTGAAGAATATGATAAAAATGCCGGCAGAAAATTCAAAGGGCATTGGAGAGGCTTTGAACTTGCAATGAATAATTTTGTAGATAAAGATTTTTCGCTAAGCCGCACAGTCGCAAAAGGAAATGAATTTATGGATTTGAATACCGGCAAATCCTGGGACGTCAATATCAATCTCTTTCAAAAATCTTTTTCACTGTACTCCGATAAAATTGGTCTCGTTACCGGTTTAGGATTAGAACTTAATAATTACCGGTTCGAAAATGACAATTCGATTAAGAAAGATGCGAACGGGATAATTATTGAAGACGATTTAAGCAACATCAAAGCATTAGGGAGTATACAAAAATCCAAACTGGCCACTACTTTTATCACATTGCCTTTGACTGTTGAATTTCAGATCCCCACCGGGAAAAACAGGATATACTTTAATACCGGTTTGATTGGCGGTTTGAAACTGGGTTCGCATACAAAAGTTGTATACAAAGAAAACGGGGACAGGCAGAAGGATAAAAATCATGATGATTTCAATATCTCGCCCTTGCGCTACGGGCTGACCGGAAGGCTGGGCTACAAATCCTGGAATGTGTTCTGCAATTACTATCTCACCCCATTCTTTGAAAAGGATAAAGGGCCTGAACTGTATCCGTTTGCAGTTGGCTTGGCATTATCATTTAATTAATTGCTTTTAGTTAGTTAGGAGGAGAAAGGGGATCTTATATGAGATCCTCTTTTTTTTATTTTTCTTCATCGTGTATTCTGTAAAAATCCTTTAATTTTAAAGCATGAAATAAATCCTTGTTTTATGGAATCTAAAATTTTATCATCCCAGGAACTCAGGCGTTATGCGCCCCAAATGATTTTACCGGAAATTGGGTTTGAAGGGCAGGAAAAATTGAAAAAAGCAAAAGTTTTGGTGATAGGGGCCGGAGGGCTGGGCTCGCCGGTTTTACAATATCTTGCTGCAGCAGGTGTAGGAAACATAGGCATCATCGACAATGAAATGGTCGATGAAAGTAACTTACAACGCCAGGTTCTATACGGTGGGAAAGACGTGGGCAAGTTGAAAACCATTATTGCCAGGCAAAGAATTCAGGAACTTAACGAGTTGATCAATGTTCAAATTATTAATCTCAGGATGAACGATGAAAACAGCCAGCAGATCATCAAAGATTTTGACCTGATCGTTGATGCCACGGATAATTTAGAATCTCGCTGCCTCATCAACCATGCCTGCATGGTTTTAAATAAGCCATGGATTTACGGAGCCATTTACAAATACGAAGGACAGGTTTCAGTATTTAATTTCAAAGAGGGTCCGGTTTATACCGATGCCTTCCCCGTTACAGCGCAGGAACCGGAATCTGATACAGAGACAAATAATCCAAAGGGAATTCTTGGGGTATTGCCTGGAATTGTAGGGACCATCCAGGCCGCCGAAGCCATAAAAATCATAACAGGTGCCGGAACGACTCTTTCGGGCAAAATTCTAGTACTGGATATTCTTCAACCTATGACGTACATCATAGAAATTCAGAAAAATACCCGGAACTGATCTATACTATTTTCACAAAGCCTGCAAGCCAGTTTTTAACTGGCTGTCTTTAAATTCCTCAACCAATTTTTGGATGGTTTCTTTCACCGAAGTAATCCGGGTTGCCCGGAAAGCATTTGATCCGGCAAAAGCATAACCGCTGTTTAAATTCCCCTTAAAAGCATTGAAAAGTGCAGTGATGATGCAATAAGGGCTTTTGGAAATATCGCAGGTCTTAATACACTTAAAAGGACATCTGCTGGGTTGTGTTTCTCCCCGCTTTACTTTTTCGAGGAAACTGTTAAATATAGCCCTTCCCGGCATACCGACAGGACTTTTAATTATTTCAATATCTTTCTCACTGGCATTGATGTAAACCTGTTTAAAGGCATCGGAAGCATCGCATTCATCAGTGGTTACAAAAATGGTTCCCATTTGTACGCCGGAAGCTCCAAGATTCATGATTTTATAAATATCTTCCCCGGTATATATTCCCCCTCCGGCAATGACAGGAATAGGATGATTATAAGTATCGCCAATACTTTTGGCAACGCCGACCACCTCAGGTAAAATATTTTCGAGGGTGCAGTTTTCATCCGTCAGTTGTTCGAGTTTATATCCCAAATGCCCACCGGCCTTAGGACCTTCAAGTACCAAAGCATCGGGCAGATAATCATAATGTTGTTTCCACTTTTCGCAAATTATCCTGGCTGCCCTGGCCGAAGAAACAATAGGAACCAGTTTTGTGGTACTGTCTTTTTTCAGGAAAGAAGGCAAATCCAGAGGTAATCCGGCACCGGAAAAAATAATATCTGCTTTTTCTGAAATTGCTGTCTTTACCATATCGGCAAAATTAGACATGGCCACCATGACATTCACGCCGATGACACCAAGGGTCTTTTGGCGTGCTTTCCGGATTTCTTCTCTCAGGCCAATGACACTGGCTTCCAAATAATTATTGGAAAAATGCCGGTACAATAATCCCAAGCCTGCACTGGAAATAACTCCTACTCCACCCTGATTTGCAACAGCAGAAGCCAAACCCGACAAAGAAATACCTACACCCATCCCACCCTGTACAATTGGAACAGAGATATTCAAATTACCAATACTCAATGTTTTCATAGATTAAATTATTTCAAAGGCAGGAATCCAAAATCAGGAAATATCACATCTCGCAGTCTCATCCGGAAAGCATAAACTTCAACCTCTTCTCTTTGTATTTCCTTGCTTTGCTGTGAATAAAGATTTAAAAAATTTTTGCAAAGGTAATGACAAATAAAACAAATTATCAAAAAATCAAATAATTAACAAAAATTTAATATAAAGCAGAAGCAACAAACCGTAGGATTAACAATTCTCTATAAAAAGGGAGCAATAAAATTGAGCAGCAAGGCA
>JAUZOH010000036.1 GCA_030706565.1 Bacteroidota bacterium
ATTACCTCCTCTGTTGATCAATTCGGGCGTGGATGACGAATTGTATGAAGACGGAGAAAAGTTTGCCCGGAAAGCACAAGCTGCCGGAGTTGAGGTAATTTTCAGGGCAGGGGAGGGCATGGTCCATTGTTATCCCTTGTTATCGCCCATGTTTAAAGAGGCAAAAGCAGCAATGGAGGAGATTGTGGAATTTGTCAGGAAATACCTGCCATAAAAATTATAAATTTATATATTGTAACTATCTGATATACAGATAATTAAAAGATTTTGGATATATAATTGATTTTATGAAATACTGCCTTATTTTTATTTTATTTCTCCGGATGACCGCAGCAGTCTTTTCTCAGACCGGAAGTCCTTATACTGCCGAAGAATACGAAAGGGCCAACACGGCTGCCCATGTTGCTTATTTGTCCCGGGACGAAAAAGAAGTGATCCGGCAACTTAACCTGGCCCGTATGGATGCCCGGCGTTATTGTGATTATTATGTTGAACAATTTATCAAATATCAGAATACAATATATTCTCCTAAGATATTGCCGTCCAACCGCTACCTGAAATCATTGAAAGCTGATGCAATCAAAATAAAAAACCTGCCATTGCTTTATCCCGACGAAAGGCTGGCCAGGTCATCAGCTTTCCATGCCCGGGATATGGGGATCACCGGACGTACCGGCCATGATTCGTCCAACGGAACTTCCTTTGAGAAAAGGCTGTTGAAGTACCTGGGTACCGATACCCTGGCTTATGGCGAAAATTGTTCGTATGGTTTTGAAGAGGCCAGTTATATTGTTTCAGACCTGTTGATTGACAACGGAATCACTTCGCTTGGCCACAGGCATAATATCCTGAGCCCGGAATTTCATAGTGTGGGCGTTGGCATATTTACCCACACGGTTTATCGGTATAATTGCGTGATGGATTTCAGTTCTGGTATGCACCCGCGTAAATAAAATGTTTTAATCAACTTTGGGCAAATCATGAAAAGAGTAGTTTCCTTATTTTTATTCATATCACTATCCTTTCTTGTTTTTGGACAGGAAAGGAAGGCAGTTGATTTTAAAGGCTTACAACATTTCAGGGATATGGTTTATGTTCCTGGTGATACATTTATCATGGGCCGGGTTTCTGCATCCCGTCCGCAGTTCAATCCGGAAGACTCGGATTTATTGTACATTCCCAATCCGCGCAGAGTAGAAGTCCATCCTTTTTACATCTGTAACCATGAAGTAACTAATGCAGAATATGGGGAATTTGTAAAGTGGGTAAGGGATTCGGTCATTCGTGCCCACCCTGAAGATCCTTCTTTCTGTTATTTGAAGGATGAAAGCAATTTCAGAGGGTTTTCAAAAAAGGAGTATAACACAAATCTTTTTGTGTACCATGGGGTTTGTATTTATCCGGATACCTTGTGCTGGTCAAGGACCCGTTATCCCTTTGCTTTTATTCAGTTTGAAAGCATGTGCCGGATTTATTTCAATGACCCAGCTTTTAAGGATTTCCCGGTAGTGGGCATTAACTGGTATCAGGCAATGGCTTATTGCCAGTGGAAGACGGTGCAGCTTAAGGCTGAGGCTGCCCGCCATAAAAAATCAATTTCTGTATCTTTTCGCCTTCCTTCTGAAGCCGAATGGGAATATGCGGCATTAGCCCTGCCCAAAGGGAAGGATCATGATGACGGGCAAAGGTTTTATCCCTGGAAAGGTCTTGAGTTTGTTGGATCGAAAGGGAAGTACAAGTGCAATATGGGCAATGTTGTTGATCAGCATGGGATTACCATACAGACTTTGGTCTCGGATAATTTTCTTTTTACTTCAAAAGTAAAATCCTTTGCTCCGAATATTTTCAAATTATACGATATGGCGGGCAATGTATCCGAATGGGTTGACGATTCTGCCGGTTCGCAGTCTTGGGGAAATATTCCGCTTAATCAGCAGGCTGATACTTCAAATTATTATGCTAATGTGAAGGAACAACTGAATCCATTTCCTTCTAGGGCTGAAAAGTTAGAAATCATAACAGAAATGCTGAAGAACCAGGGCGTGAAGCTCGACAGGCTGAATAACAAGGTTTTGACTGCAAAAATTGAAGGCTTGTACCAGGCCTATTATACGGAGTACCTGGTATTGTTGAAAATCCGAAATGAATTGATTTGTAAAGGTTCTGATTCGAGGATAGTGAAAGGAGGGTCCTGGGAAGACGGGGCGGTTTATCAGCAGTGTGCTTCCCGTCAAGCCCTAGACAGCTGGAAATCCAAATGTTCGCTGGGTTTTCGCGTAGCAATAGGCGTTCAGTATTGAAAAAAACTTAAGTTTTGGCTTTGTAAAAAAGAAAAAATTCAAGCTTAAACCGATGGCATAAAGCTTTTTAAGCACCCTGGAGCCATAAATTTTTATTTCCGGATTGATTTTCGTGGGATTAATTTTGCGAATGTAAATGAATTTTATACTTTTGTCACTCGCTTTCCAAAAGACACATTTAGAAAGCAAGGATTTTGACCTTACAGAGAGTAAGGGATAAGCAGAGTGCACAAACCCGGAGAGGTGGGTGAGTGGCTGAAACCAACAGTTTGCTAAACTGTCGTACTGGGCAACTGGTACCGGGGGTTCGAATCCCCCCCTCTCCGCTTAGGTTTTTAAAGTTTATTACGGGGTGTAGCGCAGTTGGCTAGCGTACCTGCTTTGGGAGCAGGTGGTCCTTGGTTCGAGTCCAAGTACCCCGACAAAATGGGTTTCAGCCCTAATCAAAAGCCTGCAAATTGTATGATTTGCAGGCTTTTATTTTTAATAATGCATAACAAAGTGTATACGGAATTTGAAGATTTTAATAAGACAGGATTTACAGGATTAACAGGTTATTAAAAGTTCAGTGCAATTCATTAGTTTCTTAAACTAAAATTACTTCGAATAAATCTTTCCACAAAGTCGAAAAATGTTGGACCAGATCTCCTGTTTGCCGTATAATTTACTCATCAGATATTCGGCCAAAAAGAATCCTTCCGGGCCGTCATTGTAAAAGCGCGGTTTATCTATATTCTGGCTATTTCCTCCAAGCGACCAGTATATAACAAGGAGCTGAACTTCATTTGAACCGTTGATCAATGCCGGATTAATCCTGATCAATGCATCTCCGTTTTCCCTATGTTCATATGGGACCAGCTCCGAAACATTATGATAATCCTCCATTGCCGAGGCTCCTCCATAATAGGCCTGTCTTTTCCTTTCTTCCGGCGTTAATGCCGAAAGTTCCTTCTTCAACGAGGCTACAGGATCAAGCGACTGGCTGCCGTAATCATTGTTATTGACTTCTGCCCTGAATTCCTCCATCTGCTGTTTGAAACCTTTAGCTGTTTCCGGGTCTGTTTTCAGTAATTTCTGGTAAGCTTTTTCCATTTCCTTTAATGTCGCCTGATAATCAGAATTGGTGACTTTGTAGTCTTTCTTTCCTTCATTTTCAATAAGAGCTTTCAGAAATTCTTCCTGGGAAACGGGGATAAAAAACGGTATTTTCTTCTTATACACGATCGTTACTTCCCCGTGATCATTCCGGTAAATTGGAAAGCCATAGAAATAGTCCACTTTTTGCGGGCAACGGTAAATGCCGGGTACAATCGGAGACCCAACCATTTCAAGAGGATCATTCACACTAATGCTGAGTTTTGGCCCACCCTCTGTGGGATATCTAAGGCCTTCTTCAAACATGTAGGGTAAAAAATAGATATCAAGGGTTTTATCAAATCCCGAACAAGATACTTTTATACCCTGGGGCGGGGCAATGGAATCCCAGGAGGTAAGGATTGAGCAGATTTTATCAAATACTGGTTTATAACTGCCGCTTGTTTTTATGCTGACTTCTCCCTTGGTGAAGGGTAAAAAGGTCCGGCCATCCACTTCAACTGTCTTTTCTGAAAAAGGAGGGCGTTGCTGGGCAAGCATCGTGGTTGGCAGCAGGAACAATAATATTGCAGCAATCCTTGATTTTCTCTGAAAGGAATTTGTGTTTTTATAAAAATATGCTCGTTTCATCAGCTGTTTAGATTGTATGGTTGATCTTTATGGTAAAAAATTTGTATTCATATCTATAGTTGCTCCGCTGTCCAGGGCAATTCGGCCGCTTACCTCTGTTTCCGCTAATCCACCAATGCCTGCTTTGACGCTGCTTGTAAAACCTACATCCTTTACGGCATTTTGCCCTATTGTAACTTCGACTCCAACCGTTGCCTCTCCGGTGAGGTTTCCATGTCCGTATTCGGCTTTGGCCCCCACACCCGCCCAAATAGTGGTCTCATGTTTCACAAAATCTCTTTTTGCCGAGGCTAAAATACCTTCACCTCCCGATACCTTTACATAGGTACAAGTTAATTCAAAAGAGAAAGTACCCAGTCCGCCCTTTAATCCATCGCCCAACGGGCAATTTTCAGGCTTTTTCTCAGGCTTGCCAGTCTCCTCTATTTCAGCATCGGAGGGTGACGGGGGTTCAGGTTCAATGCACTGAAATTCATAATACTTCATAGCATCTTCAGCCAATCCTAAAGCCTGGGAGGCCAATGCTTTTTCTTCTGCTAAAATTTTTGCTTCCCTGCGAAGATTGTAAAATTCATTCAAAGCCGGTGCATAAATTTTTTCGAGTATCGGATTTGTGAAAGCATAGTAGTCCGGTACCGTTTTTTTTAATTCTGCTTGCAAAGTTGACAAAGATTTGTAGCCGCCCGCAAGTAAAATATCCATTTGTTGCTTTCCCAACTTGCATAGTTTAAAGTTGATTTGTTTTTTCTCAGCTTCAAATGGTTGGGCTTCCTTTGCCAGTCTTTTTACGCAAGCATCATTGCCCATACAGGCTATCATCTTTTCATAAATCGGATTTAATATTTTATCCAATTGCAGATTTCTCTCTATAAGCGGAGACATAGCATCATTGTTCTGCTCCATGAGTTTCTGCGCGTTTTTTGTAAATTCCGAAGATTTCCGTACAGCCTGACCAAAATTACCGGATTCACCCCAAAGCAACAAGTCAATATCATCAAGCATCATAGTTTCTTTGGAAAAATCGCGGTTGTAAACTATCGAATTGTCCGGATTGTGCATTGCCCGTTCCTGTTGTGTTTTTATCAGTTCTGAAAGCGATTCCATTTTTTCAGTTACCTGATCGAGTCGTGAACTGATCCCGGTAACGTAATTCCGGATTACCTGTTCTTGCGGAGCCATTTTCTGGGGCTGCTCATAAACTGGAATTTCAGGCACATTGTAATCGCCCGTGTTTTCTCTTTCGCCTGAAAGCGGTTTCTCATCTGTCTGGTTACCGGAAGAAGAACTTTCCTGTGCTTTTTGGTAGGCTTTGACTCCTGCAAACGAATATCTTTGGCTTAATGCCTTGTGGAGATATTCTTTGGCTTTAAGATTATTCCCCTTCCGACTGGCGATCAATCCAAGTCCCAGGTAAGGAGAGGTCATTTCGGGGGCAACCTTCAGGGCGTTATTAAATTCAATTTCTGCTTTTTCATATTTTCCGGCCTCGTAATAAACCCAGCCTGTGTTGGACAAAATCAATCCGATTCCCGGTTTGAGGGTATTGGCATACTTCAATATCTGCAAGGCTTTTGAATAATCGCCTGCATTTTTCAATGCCACAGCCAGGTTGTTGGCGGTGAGAATATCAACGGGATTTCGGACTGCACTCCAGGCGCAGGTATAAATACTGGCTGATCCGGCACCTTCCATCATGAATATGGCCCCATAATCGGCGCCTTCAGTTGTTTTTTCTGTTTTTGCAAGCAATTCGTTCAGTTTAGGAAGATCGCCTGATTTTGTGCCGGAACTTTGCATCAGCGAACGGGCAAGTTTAATGTAGCTTTCCCGGTTTAAAACCGGAAGACTTGAGGGAATCTCTGCAGTAGCAGTTTTTTTAACGCGTAGAGATGTTGCTTTTTTTGTTTGGTAACTTTTCGTTCCATTCCCATACTTGTTCTGCATTTTCTGTCCATAATCTTCCAGTGCTTTTTGTTCTGCTTCGGTAATTGTAGTGCCTGATTGCATCTTTTTTATGATGCGGGAAATTTCAGGTGGTACCTGAGCCTGAAGTAAAAAAACTGAAAGTATCAGACTGAATAATAAACTTATTGACCGTTTAGTTTTCATTTTTTATAAACATCAAACGATTAAATCCTTATAGATTGAATTCCTGTTCTTTGGGCCATATCCTCAACTTTACATTTACCTTAGTCACTTTTTCTCTATAATTACGTTTTATATAGCTTCTGCTTATTGAAATTGTGAAAACGCCCTTAGGATTAGCAAATATTAGTAAATATCTGCGATTCTGACCCTGATGTTTCAGGATTTGCGATTGTTGGGTTTCCGGTTTTTGTCGATGCTTTTATTTCAATGACCGAATTTTTATTCAGACAAACCAGCTTCGGGCAAATTGCTTTCCTGTCATCTTACTTTTTTATTTTTTCTCAAATTCAGTAATTATGTCAATCATTGGGCGTGATTTTTCTCCGTCAAAGCCAATTGAAAGTGCAACCGTCATTCCTGTACTTTCGACTTCAGAAAGATATTCGAACGTAGAATTTCCCTTAGCCAAAAGTTGCCGTGTATTAGAAGCAAAAAGATATACCGTTATGGGATATCTTCCTGTTTCTGTTGGTTTCAGTTCGCCCCAGACCAGATAATCGCCGGAGCTTTGGCCGGGGCCGGTCAGAACTTGAGAGGCTGGAGACTGAAGAATTCGAATCGGCTGAAAATCAAGCGAAAAAAATTCGTTTGAGTCTCTTGAATTTAAGAGTAACTGATTTACACACCCAATGCTAGCGTTGTATAACTGCGAATCAGGATTGGCAACACAAACAGCGATGTCAAAGATGTTCACCATTCGCTCACAGTTTTTCCCGAAATTGTCTGTGAAAAAAAGAAGGATGAATACCGCAATGAAGCCAGCTTTATAAAATTTCCTGCGCATAAGAAAATTGTTCAGTTGTTTTTAGTAATCTGACTTCCATATAACCGTAAGGAACCGTTGTATGTGGCTTTTTCTGAACCAGATTCGGAATCGGAATAAAAAGTGCCGGAAATGGGCGTTACATAGTTCCCTACAGGTTTGATCAAGAAATTAACCAATTTCATGACGTTGATATGAGGCATATTTTTAAAATACGCTTGCTCAAACTGGCTTTCAAACGCCTGTTTTTTAGCTTTATCAGCTTCCAATAGGTTGTTTGCCATTAAAGCATTTGCAAGATCCTGCCCATAAAACGATCCACAACTCACATTTACTGAAAGTCCGGGAGAGGAGGTCTGCAGTAGTCCTGCAGCTTTTTTCATTTCGACAGCTGCTGCCGGATCTGCAAGTTCCAGTTTATTCAGTGTTTCTTCATCAATCAACTCTGTTTTTGTTCCAGTCGAATTTAAATTTTGGTTATTGTTGTCCGCCACGACATTTCGCACAGGATGAAAATGAGGATCGGAACTGCCGGCGATGGTAACGCGAAATTGAAGCTGATCCAATCCCTTTGTGTATTTTTCAGGGAAATCAGGAATGGAAAAATATACTTTTAGAACCGGATATATTTCTCCATGAGCGTTAATTTCTGTCAATCCTCCATTTTCCCACCACTTTGCATGTTTCTCAACCTGCATCCAATTTTCTTCTTCCCGGAAACCGCCATCCGGGATGTCTACCAAGCCGCCTCCTGAATACCCGGAATAGGCATCATATTGATTTTCTGCATAACCGGTAAATTCTTTGGGTTGTGCCTTAAAAAATTTCAGGTCATTCAAGTTAAACGATAACAGTACAGGTGATTTTATGCGATACGTTTCCTCTGATTTCGTCCCGTTTTTAAAATCTATCGAATGGGTGAAGGAAAGTTCAAGTTCGCCTTTGATGTTATAATCGTATCCCGTAAGGCCATGAAGGGGTTCAAAACTATCCTGGGCTTGAGCAAACGGACATAATGCTAATAAAAACAATAAATGAAAAAACCAATTTCCCATTTTCACCAGCCGGATTTTCTGCATTAATAGATGAATACGTTGGAATATTGATTGGATTTTCCAACCCAGTAATCATAAGCAGAAGATAAAGTATGGGCATATTTATCGACAGCATCGAAACAATACAGGTCCTTTACAGGTAAGGATGTTTGGTGTTGCAGTTTCGACATTTCGTTCTCAATCTCTTCGAGTCTCCGGTAATCGGGCAGGAGCATTTTTAGGTCGCTAAGGTATTGTGAGATATAGTTGACTTCTAAGGTAGACATTTCCTCACAATACTGAAAGTTCAGATTGTAAAGTTGTTTTTCAGCAGCTTTCGACCGAGCAATCTCTGCAGGAGTGCATATCCCGGAACAAATCTGGCTTTCTAAAGGTTTGGCTTTTAAAGTCAGTTTTTGTTTCAGGGTTGTGTCTTGTAATTCAATGTTTTGATGCAGTTTATACTCCTTTGTTCCTAAACTTTGCATACGTTCCGAAATAACTTTCTGCTCTTTTGCCAGCTCAAACAACCGTTCATCTTTATCCTGCTTTTTTAAAGTTGCCTGTGGATTTTTCTGTGCTTTTTGCATTTGCTGGTTGGCATATTGCTGTGCCCATTTCTGCTGTTCTTCTTCACTCATATTGGCGACCTTCGAAAGTTCCTCCATCGACAGGTTGTATTGGTTGCCAAGCGATTTGTTGGCTATTTTATGTGCCTGCTCTTCGCTGATATTTTCGTCCTTAAGTTGATTCATATCGTTCATGCTTAAACCGGCCTGGGCAGCTACGGCTTTATTAAAAGCAGGTTGCCTTTCGGCACTAATCCGGTCGGCTACTTCCTTCAAGTCAGATATTATTTTGTTAACCTGATTTTTGAAGTGGTTAACCACAGCTGAATCCGTACTACATACATGGTTGGGAACGGGAGGAAGTTGTCCCAGAAAAGCTTCGGGGGTGGATTGTGATTTTACGGCTGCTGCCTTTAAAAGCAGAGCCGCTGCACAGAGAATATAAAATTTATATGCTTTCATTATTTTCTGTTTTTTAGATTTTTATAAATTCCACACGCCGGTTCTTTGATTTGCCTTCTGTGGTTGTATTCGGGGAAATGGGTTCCGATTCACCTTTTCCGTCTGTTTGAATCCTGTTTTCACTGATCCCGAATTCCCCGGAAAGTGCCTTTTTAACTGATGCAGCCCTGCGTTTTGACAGATCGAGATTTTTTGCATTATCCCCGTCGCTGTCGGTATGGCCTACAATTTTAATCCGTACATCAGGATTTTCCTTTAATACCTTTGCAATGTCATTTAAAGTCCCGTAAGATTCGGCTTTTACTTCGTCCTTATTGACATCAAAGTAGATCCCGTAGCATACCAGCTTCCCTTCGGTAATCAGTTTGCTCCGTGTATCGGGCGCTGCCGTGGTGATTTTCAGGTTCGTTACATAAGGTGTACTATGGGTACTCCATCCGCTAAAACGAATACGGTTAAATTTGGTTCCTGCATGAATATTGGTTGGCATGTCTAATACTTTTGCCCCTTTATGATAGATACGAAGTCTGCGATTTTGCACCCAAATAATAACATGGTTAACTTGTTTTACAACCACAGGATTTGTTGAAGATTCACCTTCAAGCCAACCGCCTATATCAAGGCTGTTATTGTATCCTTTGGTGTACCAACGGCCTTCTTCGAATGAAACATGCAATCCCTTTTGCCCGGGAAACAGATCATCGGTTAATTCGGCATTCCCCTTGTCTTCATAAAAAGTCAGCGCATAGCCGTTGGAAAAATCCCCATCGGGTATGACATCAAATTCCATGATGAAATTTTCGGGGAAAGCTATCTTTTTTGTATAACAATAAACAGCATCCTCCTTATTCATGTGAAACCAATGGCCGGGCGCAATATTGATCGTTTTTACTTCTCCTCCGCCATTGGTAGTCCATAAAGCAGGAAAATCTCCTATGGCATCCTGAGAAAAATCCTCATAATAAAGAATTTTATCTCCGGGGACAAAGTCATATTTGGAATAAGATTCTAATTTGGGTTGGGTGGATTGAGTCGGGTTCCCTTCCTCTGTTTCCTTGTTTATAGTTTGAGTGTCCTCGGTTGCCGATTGGGTAGTTTTGGTTGAAGAAGCCTGTTTTTTATTTTTCTTGGCTGATTTCTTTACGGCATCTTCTGCTTTATCCATGCTTTTTTCAACGGCTTCTCCGGAACGGTTCTCTATACGTTCTTCAACCTGTTCCTCGGTTTTTTCTTTTATCTGATCGCCTATTCTTTGGAACAGGGACTGAGAATATGCCCGGGTATATAAAAATACGGCCAGACAGATTAGAAGTATTTCCTTTTTCATGATGGTTTTGCTGTTGAAAATGTTTATAACATAATTAATTAACAGCAAAAAAAAGGAGGAATACAATATATTAATTGTAAAAAAACGACAATTTACATTTTCAATTTGAGAACATCCGGGTCAGCTGCAGGTCCCTTTTCAGGAAAGTACCCGGAGTTTCGCCGATAATATCTTTAAAGTCATTGATAAAATGAGCCTGGTCAAAATAATTACCAACCACCACCAAATCCTGGTAATCGACTACTTTTTTGTTCTTGATTTTTTGCAGTAAATAATTTAATCTGGCAATCCTCACTAAAGTTTTGGAACTGATGCCGGTGCGTCTTAAGAAGTTCCGTTCCAAAGTACGCTTACATGCGCAACAATCCAGCATGAGGTCTTTCAGCAAGGTTGTTGTTCCTTTTGCCATGATCTGGTTGTAGAGTTGGTCGATGGCATCGGGGACATAGGTTGTTTTTTGAACCTGATTAATAAAGCGGGTGAAATAAGAGATCCTTTCCCCTAAAGATTTTAAGGCGGAAAGATCTTTCCAGACCGGATAAAAAATGGGGTCAGGCAGATTAATGATCTGTTCGGAATTGGTGGACAAATTGATGTTGAAAATACGGGAAAATACGGTGGGTTTGCATATAACCACAAAAGAATCCATCATTCCCTGGCAATGTAATGTTAATGAACGGGAAAGAATTGGCGTGGCAAAAAAAGGTTTTAGTTTTATGTTTTTTTCTTTCAATACCAGGGGCGTTTCTTTGAAATGAAAGATAATGGCAATGTCGGCGCGGGGGACAAATTTATCTCCCGAAAAAGGTTCATTGAACTGAAAATTTTCGAATTGGCTGACCAGCCAATTCTGCTCAATATCTGCTTTATAGGATTCTAATCGAAACATAGCTTCTTTTCGGTACAACAGAAAGTTATATACAAATATAATATAATTCTGTTGATGAAATATTTGATTGTAAATAATAATGAATAAGCTGTGAAGTATTGATTTTAAAGGACAGCTACTTTTTGGACAGCTCCACGTTTAGCTCTTAACAGAAATTATTTATAAAGCTTCATTAGAAAGTATTAGTTTCCCGGGAAAATATAAAGATCCTTTTGAGCGTAATGAAATGAAGCGAAGGATCTTTAGGTTATATTGAAATTTTAATCATACAACAAGGATTATTTTATTAGTTTAGTGTTGTTTTATCTATGACGCTTAATAAATAAAAACTATCTGTTATATTATAATCATCACTAATAAAAAATGAAAAGACTATTAATTAGTTTGAAACTGGCATTATTCCTTATGTTTTTTTCAGTTTACCAGGTATATGGTGCAGAACCTTCTTCAAAGTGGTTAAAGAACCAGTGGGAGGCTTCCTGGATATGCTGTCCGGGTAAATCTGTCTATGATTACGGGGTATATCATTTCCGCAAATCTTTCTTTTTGAAGGATATTCCTTCTTCTTTTGTCATTAATGTTTCTGCGGATAACCGCTATCGCTTGTTTATTAACGGGCAGGATATTGGTTGTGGCCCTGAACGCGGGGATATTGCTCACTGGTATTTTGAAACCTTTGATATTGCTCCTTACTTGAAGAAAGGGAACAATACCCTTGCAGTACTCGTGTGGAATTTAGGAGAAAATCCCCCGGTAGCGCAAATGACTTTACGCACCGGACTGATTGTTCAGGGCAATTCAGGTCAGGAAAAGGTTGTCAATACGAATAAGGGTTGGAAGGTATTATGTGATACGGCTTATTCTCCTTCTGTTGATCGTCGTTATTATTCAGGTTGTAATGATATTATCAATGGACTTAAATACCCATGGGGTTGGGAGAAAACCTTATACGATGATGGGAAATGGGCTGAGGCTCGTGTAATGGAAAGGGGGCAGCCCTACGGCTTTGGCGACCGGGTTGATCGTGTCCTTTTACCCCGCGATATTCCCATGATGGAAGAATCCATTCAACGTATGGCCTCAGTTAGAAGATCTGAGGGTATTACTGTTTCTCCCCTGTTTTTGGAAGGTTCGTCCCCGCTTATTGTTCCTCCTCATCAGAAAATATCGTTTTTAATCGACCAGAAATTCCTTACCACGGCTTATCCGGAAATGTTAATTAGCAATGGCAAGGGAAGTTCGGTTAAAATTACTTACAGTGAAGCTTTATATAAAAATGGGCAAAAAGGGAACAGGGATGATATTGAAGGAAAGAAAATTGATGGATATTATGATCAGTTCTTTCCGGATGGTGGAAAAGACAGGCTTTTTAGCACATTATGGTTCAAAACTTATCGTTACATCCAGGTTGATATTCAAACCGGTAATGATTCATTGACTGTTCAGGATTTTTATGGAAAGTATACCGCTTATCCCTTTAAAGAAAATGGCTTTTTTAAAACCGATGTGGCCGGAATTGATAAAATCTGGACTGTAGGTTGGAGGACTGCCCGGTTGTGTGCCCATGAAACGTATTTTGATTGCCCTTATTATGAACAGTTGCAGTATATCGGGGATACCCGTATTCAGGCATTGATTTCACTTTATGTTGATGGCGACGACCGTTTGATGCGGAAAGCGATCAAAATTTTTGACTGGTCCAGATCTTATGAAGGTATTACAACCAGCCGCTATCCCAGCCGTTTTATACAGTATATTCCTCCCTATTCTATGTTTTGGGTGAATATGGTTCACGATTTTTGGATGTTCAGGGATGATCAACAGTTTATCCGTGAATGTATCCCCGGAATTAAAACGGTACTTGAATGGTTTGCATCTAAGGTGGATCCGTCAACAGGAATGTTGGGGCCAATACCTTATTGGAATTTTGTTGATTGGGCAAATCAGTGGAAAGCAGGTGTCCCTTCTTATGGCTCAGAAGGCGGTTCTTCTGTAATGACCTTACAATTTGCATACACGCTTAAGGATGCCGTTGATCTTTTAAATTCTTTTGGAGAACCTGAACTGGCCAAGAAATACAAAACATTGTACCAGAATTTAATTAAAAGTACAAACAAGCTTTGTTGGGATCCTGCCAGACAATTATTCAGTGATGATATCAAACACTCAGCTTATAGCCAGCATGCCAACATCCTGGCCATTCTTTCAGACGCCCTTCCTTCCAAAATGCAGCAACCCTTGTTTGAAAAGTTGAATAGCGATACTTCCTTAATCCAGACTACTTTTTATTTTAAGTATTATCTCATTCAAGCCATGAAAAAAGCAGGCCTGGGTGATCGTTATCTTTCAATGTTGACCCCCTGGCAAAATATGATTGATATGGGATTGACCACCTTTTCTGAGACACCCGAACCTACCCGTTCCGATTGTCATGCCTGGAGCGCCAGTCCTAATTATGACCTGTTGGCAACTGTTTGTGGAATTGTGCCTGCCGGGCCAGGCTTCAAATCTGTACGCATTGAGCCTCACCTGGGTATGGCCAATAAAATACATGGGAGGGTACCTTATAAATCAGGATTTATTGAAGTGAATTTAGAGAAAAATTCAACCCTTGTTAAAGGAACGGTATCGTTGCCTGAAAATTTAAACGGCCAATTTATCTGGAAAAATAAAAAAATAAAAATTGTACCCGGAATCAACAAAATAGAGTGTAAAACCGGACTTTAAGGTTTCTCTTTTATACCTTTTTAAATATAGAAAATAATGAAAATAAAATGGATTATTTTTTCTCTCAGCATGTTGGTCGTTTATCCGTTAATGGGGCAGGAGTCGGCTATTCCGATAGATAAATCTACATTTTACAGCTTGGACGGCAGTTGGGAACTTACAGGATATAACCCGGATAAATCTAAATATATTAAGCTTAAGGCTGCAGTGCCCGGACAGGTGCATCAGGATCTTCTAAAGGCCGGATTTATTCCGGATCCATTTTGGCGGGACAACGCTGAACAATGCCAGTGGCCGGAACATTGGGAATGGCGATACAAAAAAACTTTTAACCTGCCTGCAGATTTTCTTCAGCATAAGCTTATCCTTCAGTTTGACGGACTTGATACTTATGCCGAAATCTTTATCAATGGGCGTAAACTTGGGAATACCGAAGATATGTTTCTGCCTTATGAATTTGATGTGAGCGGGGATTGGTTGATGCCTCAGAATAACGTACTTGAGGTTCGTTTCCTTCCAATTGAAAGTATGGTTGGAGATAAGGCTAAGTTGAAATTATATACGGGTGCTTTTGGAGATTATATGCGTTCGTACGTGCGCCGTATGCAATGTACTTTTGGCTGGGATTGGGTAAACCGGTTTATTACGGCCGGTATTTGGAAATCCTGCCGTATTGCTTCTTATCCTGTAGCCAGGGTGGAAGATGTATTTGCCTACACCAAATCCATAACTGCCAATGAAGCAGAAATGGAGCTTGCAGTTAAAACAATTGATTACCAAAAGTCTGATCTTAGCCTGAAGTTGCAATTGTTGGATCCAAAAGGGAAAATTGCCTGGGAACAAACCTCAGCAGTGAATAATCCTGAAATGAAATTTGATGTTTCGGTTCATCATCCTCAGTTATGGTGGCCTAACGGGTCTGGAGAACATCCTTTATACCAGGTAACTGCCATTTTGATGAATAAAGCCGGTGAAGAACTTCACAGGTACACGGTAGAGACAGGGATTCGGACTGTTACCGTTGAAGAATTGCCTGATGCCGACAGGCATGGTAAATCATTTACATTGATCGTAAATGGGAAGAGGATTTTTGCTAAAGGGGGAAATTGGATACCGGCGGACCCTTTCCCTGCGCGTATTACCGGCGAAAAATATGATTTATTGATCAGACAGGCTCACGATGCCGGAATGAATATGCTGCGTTCCTGGGGAGGAGGAATTTATGAAGCCGATGCTTTCTGGCATGCCTGCAACCAGATGGGCATAATGGTTTCCCAGGATTTTTTGCTGGCCTGTGCCCGTTATCCCGAAGATGACCAGGATTTCAGGACATTGTTGACCAAAGAATTTACGGCGAATATTAAGCGTTTAAGGAATAATCCCAGCCTGGTATTTTGGTGTGGGGACAATGAACTGGGATTGGGGCGCAAACCTTCAGATACCTGGTCGTGTAAACGGCTTCAGCAGACCTTAACCGCTCCTCTTCTTGCTAAGATGGATCCTTCCCGTAAATTTACGCCTACTTCCCCTTATGGAGAAGATTCTTTGACGACCAATTCTTCTAAATACGGTGATTGTCATCTTTCCGGTTATATGAATGATGATGTAAGGTTTGGAGACTTGAAAGATTACCGGAAAATCATTGCCAGGAATAGTACAGGGCGTTTTACCAGTGAAAGTTCCACGGCAGGGTCACCTTCCAAACGAAGCCTGCTGAAGTTCATGAACGACGAAGATTTATCGACAAATGAGATGTTTGAATTCCACACAAAGGATAATCCTTATTCAAGGGGTGGATTGACTTTATTCAGGTTTTTGCAAAAATCTGCTTCTGCTTTGTATGGAGTAGCGCAGAATACCGATAGAAGGATAAGCCAGCTTGAATATACCCAGTATGATTTCGTCCGCTTATCGATGGAATGCAGCCGCTTACACAAGTTTTATTCCAGTGGCATTTTGTTTTGGATGTACAATGATTGTTGGCCGGCAGTGGGATGGAGCCTGGTTGATTATTGGGGAAACAGGAAGGCCGGTTGGTACGCTTTTGCATCTGCCGGCCGCCCGGTCATTGCCGCTTGCGATCCTGGCGATAAAACAATAAAGTGGTGGATTTGCAATGATGAATTTAAAGATGTTAAAGTTAAGGTAAAGGTAAGTGTACAGCCCGTTGAGGGGAAATCCAGATGGAGCAAACAACTTGATGTAGTTGTGCCAGCAAACAGCAGTAAAGTAGCACTTGAGGTTCCTGTTAACCAGATGAAAGAGAAATTGGGCAATGATGCAGTTTTAGTTTGCGAAGCCGAATATGCCGGGGGATATGACAGGAGCTATTGGACCAGCGGGTTGCCCAAAGAGGTTCAGTATCCTGAAAATGAATTAAAGGTCTCTCAAAAAGGCAATGGTTATGAGGGAGAACTTACTGTTAAAACCGATAAATGGGCAAGGGTGGTAACCTTGGATGCCGATGTTGATTTTGAGGACAATTATTTTGATATGCTTCCCGGGGAAACCAGGACGATAAAATGGAAATCACGTGGGGTGAAAATTACAGAACCCATAAAAGTTACTTCCTGGAATCAGTAAGATAACTTCGTGTTCTCTGTGCGGGGTTAATTTATTTTTTGAGTCTTTGCGCCATTTCGCGTGAAAACACATTTCTCGCAAAGGCCCTAAGGCGCTTAGTTTTAATGAAAAGAATAATATATCTCA
>JAUZOH010000037.1 GCA_030706565.1 Bacteroidota bacterium
GGGGAGTCGATATCCTTAAATATTTCTGTACCGTAAATGGTGTTGTTTGTAGTGATGTGGAAATAGTCGGCATCTGTGGGTATAGAAAAGTTTTTAGGATAATATGAAAAATTTTTGTCGGCCGAGGAAGCTATTACATCTACTTCACCGAAAAGTTTGGCTTCTTTAATTGCCTTTTTTGCCCAAACACCAGTTTCCAGATATGCGGCTTTTTTGTTCAGCAAGTTATAAGGAACCATACAAAATTGCATACTGGCACCACCTCCAAGAAATAATACATGATAGCCTTCAGGAATTGATAGTAGTTCCTTAAAAAGGGAAACAGCTTCATCAACCACAGCCTGAAAGTCTTTACTACGATGTGACATTTCCATAATGGACATCCCTAATCCATTATACTCTAAAACTGCATTCGCTGTATTTTCCCTCACAACCTGAGGTAAGATAGACGGACCTGCATTAAAAACGTGTTTTCTCATGGTGGATATGTATTTATGATATTTAATTGTATAATAATAAAAATTAATTCAAAAATAATAAAAAATGACGTTCATCACTGCCTCTTTTCCCTTTTATACACCAACCATTGTCGTTATTTGTCTGTTCCTGACAAGGTCGGTCAATGCGCCATCGATAAAGGCCGGTACTACCTTGAGTAAATTTAAGGTGAGGCAATATTCGATCACATCATCAAGACCTTTTTGCCTGAGCCGTTCTCGTTGAGCTGCTTTTTGTATATAGGAAACCAAATCTTTTTTTGCCACCCGCCAAAGATCCCGGGCTGCCAGTGCTGAATCACAGACGGTCGAATATCCTGCTTCCGAAATCAGATTGTCGACAATAGCACCAGCTGACAAGGTGTCTTCCAAACTGAATTTGTTTTTCCATCCTGCGCAAAGCACAATAACATTCCTGTTTTCTTTTGCGATCCATTTGCACAGTGCATCTAAATTTAAAAATGAACCGACCAGTATCTGATAATGATCTTTAGCCAGGTTAATGGCTTGTGTCCCATTCGTGGTACTATAAACGATTGTTTTCCCTCCAGCCTTTTCCCTTGAAAAATTAAACGGAGAGTTTCCGAAATCCGCAAAGTCCAAAACATAGCCATCACGTTCGGCAGCTACTATAAACCCTCTTTTTTTGTACTCGCGAGCTTCATCAAGGGTTGAAACCGGAATGATTTTTTCTGCTCCATTTGCAAAAGCTGTACATATTGCTGAAGTAGCTCTTAATATATCAACGATTACAACAATTGAACTTTCATTTTTAAAAAGCGGAAACAATGCAGGTGAAAAACATACTTCTATGCTTCGGATTGCCTGGTTCATTAATATTCTAAATCTGAAACGGGTTAAATTTTAAATAATCTTACAAAAAAACATTAAAACTTTATAAATTGCAAATAAACTTTGTTTTCGGGCACACCGCTTTGTCGAACTTTAAAAAGCAGGAAGTTTTACAATCTGAGCCTTAAGAAATTTATTCCGGACACTTATGAATATTTCCTTATTGTTTGCCAGGTAGTCGCTTTTAACATAACCCATTCCAATTCCTGCTTTCATCATGGGAGAAATTGAACCTGAGGTTACCCGGCCAATTGTAACGCCATCTTTGTCGGTGATGGAATAATTATGGCGGGGAATGCCTTTGTCTATCATGATAAAGCCTACTAATTTTCGAGAAACTCCTTCTTTGTGTTGTTTGAACAGAAAATCCTTGTCAATAAAGGTTTTGTTTCCGTTAAATTTGGTTATCCATCCCAATCCTGCTTCAATAGGGGAGGTGGTATCGTCTATATCGTTTCCGTATAAACAATAGCCCATTTCCAGACGTAAAGTATCCCTGGCGCCCAAGCCTACAGGTTTAATGCCAAATTCGGCTCCTGCTTCAAAAAGAGCTTTCCACAATTTTTCGCCATCATTGTTGTAGAAATAAAGTTCGAAACCTCCGGCTCCTGTATATCCAGTTGCGGATATGATAACTCTGTCGATTCCGGCTATAGTCCCTGTTGTGAAGGTATAGTATTTGAGGTCGGAAAGGTTGATGTCTGTGAGTTTTTGAAGTACATCTATTGCTTTTGGGCCCTGAACGGCCAGCTGTGAAATTTTATCAGATGCATTTTCAAGCTCTGCTCCAAATTTATTCTGGTCGTTTATCCATTTCCAGTCTTTTTCAATATTGGCGGCATTTACAACAAGTAAATACTTCTCTTTTTCATAATAATAAACAAGTAAATCGTCAACTATTCCTCCTTGGCCATTGGGTAAACAGGAATATTGAGCTTTACCAGGTTCGAGTTTAGAAGCGTCATTTGAAGTGACCCATTGAATAAGTTCTATGGCCTTGGGACCTTTTACCCAAAATTCACCCATGTGCGATACGTCGAATACTCCAACTCCCTGACGTACTGTCAGATGTTCATCAGTGATGCCGCTATATTCAATGGGCATATTATACCCTGCGAAAGGAGCCATTTTGGCCCCCAATTGTTTATGAGTCTCTGTAAATATGGTATTTTTCATTATATGTTGTTTGTTATCAATAAGGATGCGGTTTGTATTAACCACAAAATTAAAATATTTAATGTATAAAATAATTTTGTTTGAAAAATAAATAAGTCCACCGGTTTAACAGATTTAATGCCTCCTTTTTTATCTGTTCAACTTTCTCATAAAAATGAATAATTTAAAGTTGTTGGGGATAATTCTTTTTACTAAAAAAATCCCATGATTTCTGGTCCAAAAGAGACTTTAGATCATGGGATTTTTCTGCATCAAATCAATTAAAAATCATTTTATTAACTATGAAAATTTTATTTTTTTAATATTTTAAATTCCACCCTTCTGTTTAGCGCTCTTCCTTCGACTGTATTGTTGGGTGCAACAGGCTGGGTGAATGCGTATCCTTTACTCGTTAATCGGGTTTTGTTAATTCCTTTTGAAATAAGGTAAGTAGATACAGCCTTTGCCCTTGCTGCCGAAAGCAAAGTGTTGGATTTAAGGCTTCCCACATTATCGGTATGTCCCGAAATTTCTATTTTCATGGTCGGGTTGTCTTTTAATAATTTTAAAACAACTTGCAATTCCTGATAAGAAGCAGGGGTGAGTTTTGCTTTGTTCAATTCAAAGAATATGTTTTTCAGGACCACTTTTGTACCGACTTCAACCTTTTGAAGAGTGAAATTTCTAATAATGGTATCACTGGTTATGGCCTCTGTAATGGGCAGTATACCTACATAAAATAAATATCCTTTGGCTGTCACTTCTACTCCGTATTTTTTTCTTGACGGCAATTTAATCAGGAAGTTGCCCATAGAATCTGAAATGGCAGTGGCAATGGTCATGCTTTTATCCTGATCAACCAGGTTGATTTTTGAGATGATTGGATTATGATCTGCCACGTCAGTTACTTTCCCTTTCAGAAAATAGGTGGTGTCTATGCTGACTTTTGACGGGAGTTTTTTGAAAAACGGGTCTATGGGTTCTATGTCATTCGCAATTAGATTATCTTCCCTGGTGAAAATCAGCTGCTTTTCGGAACCCAGAAAAATGACTTTATAGATATCCTTCATTCCTAATCCTCCCTGACGGATGGTTGAGTAATAGCCCTGCCGTCCATTGGGTGAAAGGGCAAAAAAGATATCATCATCCGGAGTATTGACTGGAATACCAACGTTTTCGGCTTTTAACCAGATGCCTTCCTTTGACAGTCTTGACCTGAAGATATCATATCCACCCATTGTGTTGTGCCCCTTTGAACTAAAATACAGAACACTGTCATGTTGGGTAATAAAAACACCTTCTTCATCTTCAGTGGTGTTGATTACATCACCTATATTTTGAGGTTTTCCCCATTTACCTTTCCCGTTTTTCCTGACAAAATAAATATCCTTTCCCCCTATGGAAGTTTTGGGATTAGAGGAAACAAAGTATATGGTATTCCCGTCAGAAGAAACGCTCATACTTGTCATACGATATTTGTCAATTTTAAAAGGCAGCTTTTTAGGTTTTGTCCATAGTCTCTTATTTTTTGAACTTGCCAGTATGGTGCCTCCGTTTTTAAAGCCATTATAAACATATAATGTTTGATTGTCTTTTGAAAGGCAGACAGCGGCATCATTATGTTTTGTATTGATGGGGGCTGACATCCGGCTGGCTTCTTTCCATTTGCCGTTAATTTTTTCTGAGAAAAAGATGTCTTCGAAGTACTTGTTGTCTGCCGGGCAAATTTTAGTATTTCCCAAGTCGGCCCGTCTGGAAGTAAAGTACATCAAAGAATCGTTGTCGGAAACAACTGCATTGTAGTCATCGTATTTTGAGTTGATGGCAGGTCCAAGATTGATGACCAAAGACTTATTGGGATGAGCCGCTAATTCATTCCCATTGTTGCATTCTTCTATAAACTTATCGAGGTTAAGTTTTAAATGTTTTAGTTTTTTTGGACCATAAGCCTGTTTGGTGATATTATACTGTTTAATGGCTTTATCGAATTCGGAGTTTAACTGATAAGCGCGGGCAAGCATAAAGTGAATGTCCTTCGAAACTAAAGAATCGGCTTTCACGGCTTTTTCAAAATATCCAACTGCTTCAAATTTCCTGTCGGAGAAAATATGGCATACTCCAAGTTTATAATTCAATCCCGGATTATTCTTATTATACGGGTATGCTTTTTCATAACATTCAAGGGCATTTATATAATATCCTTTCCCCTGCTTATAATATTTATTCCCTAACCTGATATTTTTCCAGGCCGCTTTAAAACCTTCGGAAGAGGTTTTAAAATCTCCCCGCCGGATTTTAACATCTTCCTGGGCAACCACCAAAGAAGAAAAAAAGGCCACTGTTAATATGATTGATATGAATTTTTTCATTGTTAATCTAGTGTGATAAATACCTGAAATCTTAAGTTATTTACATTCTTTAATATAAGCTGATGCTTCTTTAATGCCTAAATCCTGTGCTTTATGCCAATCCTGGCAGGCGGAGTCTATATTGCCCATAAGTTCTGATACGCAACCACGGTTCAGATATGCGGTTCCGAAATCATTATCGATTTGGACGGCTTTAGAAAAAGCTTCATAAGCAGCTTGGGGATCGTTGATTTTGTTTTTTGCAATTGCCAGGTTGTTAAGGGCATAAGTGTAATCTTTTTTTAATGTTAATGACTGATTGAAATCGTCGATTGCTCCCTGAAAATCGCCCAGCTGATATTTTACATAACCTCTGTTATTCAATGAAATATAATTATTGGGTTGCATTTTTATGGCTTTTGTATAATCTTCAACAGCACCTTTAAAATCTCCTGATTTTGTTTTTACACTCCCCAGATTGCTATATGCACTGGCCATTTGGGGATTGTAATTGATGGCTTCCAAATAATCGCGCATGGCCCCCTGAAGATCATTTAGTTTGAATTTGGCGGCTGCCCTGTCATGGTAAGCATAGGCAAAATCATCTTGTTGCTCTATTGCCAATGAGAAATCAACGAGCGCAGTGCTATAATCTTTTTTGTGAAGATCAATCACGCCCTTCAAATAATATAACATGGGATCCTTAAATCCATACTGAATAGATTTTGAAAAGTTGACATAAGCTTCATTGTATTTTTTCAGGCCAACCTGAATGGCGCCTATGGCAAAAAAGGCTTCGCCCAAATCATTTTTCAGGCTTAAAGCCTTATAGAGATCAGAAAGGGCATCAGCAGGATTATTTAATTTTGCCTTTACTTTCCCTCTTTGTAGATAGGTTAAGTAATTTTTATTGTCCAGACTGATAGATTTATTAAAACAAGCTTCAGCTTCTGTAAAGTTCTGTTTTCTTATTTGTTCAATTCCTTTATTGTATGCTGATTTTGACAACCTTTCATTAATATTTTCCTGCCCATATAGTTGCCCGCAATTCAGGAGGATAAACATAAAGCATATTGTTTTCCAAATATCTGCTATTTTTTTCACGTGAAAAAGTTTTTATGATTACTGTTTGAATAAAAAATTAAATTTCTAAAATAAAATCGAATTCCTAAACAGTTTATGTAAAAAGTTTAAAATAAAATCATTTATTTGCAAAAATTTAATTATTCATTCATTATTCGTAGATTATGCTCTATCTTTATACAATAATTATTTTTACCAATTCAGATACGAATTAAGGGATTTCAGGGAATATTCGAGGGTGGAAATTTTTATGTCCTGATAAAGTTGTTGATTGGCGGAAATGCTTGAATTTCAAATTATTGAAACTCTATAAAGGTTGAGAAGATGATTTCGTTTCAGGCGAAATTTTGGAATGAGAAATGTTGAAAAGTTTGATTAAAAATGAAGACAGATTTAACCTATTTAAGAAGTTTAACCAGCGATTCAGATAATCTGATCAAGGAAATGATTGACATTTTTATTTCCCAGGTTCAGGAATATAAGGATGAGATGAAGCGTGATTTACAGGAGCAGGATTGGGAATCTTTGGGTAAAATTGCCCATAAGGCTAAGTCTTCTGTTGCAATAATGGGGATGAAAGAATTGGCTGATGATTTGAAAACTCTTGAATTACTTGCTAGAGATAAAAAGGAGACAGAAAGTTATCCGGAATATGTTAGAAAGTTCAATGAATCCTGCGATGAGGCAGTCAAAGAACTTCAATCTATAAATCCTAAAAACTAAAGAATAATTTTAACTAAAGTATAGTAATATGTTGAAGACTGAAAGAATTGATGACGTTTATGTTGTTAGTATCGAGGGGTCAAACAGGCTTAATGCATTGATTTCAGAATCAGTAAAGGAAGAACTTGTTGGTTTTTTCAATAAACCGAATACTAAGCTGGTCATGAATTTGGAGGGTATTGAATTTATTGATAGTTCGGGTTTCGCAGCATTTCTTTCTACTTTAAAAACAGCCAATAATAACTATGGCACTTTCAAGATATGTAATGTAACTCCTTCGGTAATGGAATTGTTTAAGATGCTTCAATTGCATAATGTTTTTGAGATTTATAGTAATCTGAATGATTGCCTGAAAAGCATAAGTTAGACAGTCCCCTGTTTGCACTGAAAATCCCAAATGAATATAGTTTTCCTTGATACATTGACATTAGGCAATGTTCCCAATTTGCACATCCTGAAACGTTTTGGCGAAATTGATTTTTATGAAACCACTTCTGCTTCTGAGGTAGTTGACCGTTGCCGGGGCAAAGAAATTGTCATTACCAACAAGGTGATCTTTGATAAAGCCAGGTTGTCTTTATTGCCTGAGCTCAAATTGATATGCCTTACAGCTACAGGTATGAATAATGTTGACCTGGACTATGCAAGAGAAAGGAATATCGTGGTGAAAAATGTGGCAGGCTATTCCACTGAAAGTGTAGCACAGACAACTTTTGCCATGTTATTGTATCTTTTAAACCATCTCCGGTTTTATGACGATTATGTACGTTCCGGCGAGTTTAGCAAAAGTTCTATCTTTACACATATAGGGGAAGGATTTTGGCAGTTGAAAGGAAAACAGTTTGGAATAATTGGATTGGGAACCATTGGTAAAAGAGTAGCATTGATCGCTCAAAGTTTTGGCTGCAAGGTCGTTTATTATTCTACTTCCGGAAAAAATAATAATTCTTCTTATCAAAGACTTTCGCTTGAAGAGCTTTTAAAAACTTCTGAGGTGGTTTCTATTCATGCTCCCTTAAATAAAAATACCCTGGGTTTGCTTTCCTATGATTATCTAAAGCTGATGAAACCTTCCGCCATATTGATAAATGTGGGTAGAGGGGGGATTGTCAATGAAAATGATCTGGCTAAAGCACTTGATGCTGAAATTATTGCAGGTGCTGCTCTGGATGTCCTGCATCAGGAACCTGTTGCTGCTGAGAATCCATTGTTGAAAATAAAAAACAAGGATAAATTACTTATTACACCTCATATCGCCTGGGCAAGCGTTGAAGCAAGAACTCTGCTGGTGGAAAAAGTTGCAGAAAATATCCGGATTTTTATGTCCGGTATTGCAGGTTAAAAAATAATCAGATATAAGATTAATCAAAAATCAGCAATCTGCTGATTAATAATTATTGAGCCATTTATACCGTCTTGGAGTGCTTCCGAATTTGGCGGCAATCATCACCTCATGAGATCCGTAAGTGTAACGACCAATGTTACTCAAAGTATAATCAAAGGCATAACCGAAATAGAATTTATCTACTTTTAAGCCAGCCATAAATATTAATGCTCCGCCACCGTTTCCAGTGCGGTATGAAAGTCCGCCCCAATATTTGTCCTGATAATAAACTTTTGTGTTAATATCCAGTTGAGGTTTGAAATTTTCAGTAGTCTTCATTAAAAGAGAAGGTTCTATTTCGTAATCATTCCTCAAATCCCATTTGTACCCACCAGTTAGAAAATAAGTACGTAACATTTTGAAATCGCTTCCACCCTCTGAACCAAATTTCAACGAAGATTGTAACAATTGGGCTGCTGAAAGTCCGACGTAATAGGTGGGCGTGCCATAGTATACCCCAAAATTGGCATCCGGAACATAAAGCGTTTTATCGCTCCCGTTGACTAATTGATCCTGTTGTTGATATAATTTTAAAAGTTGGTCGTTCAGAGTGAATTGAAAAGCAGTTGCTGAAACTCCGAAGGATAACTGGGATTCATTCATAGGAATATGGTATGCATAGGTCAACTGAATGCCTGTACGGTCGAAAATTCCATTTCTATCATTGTACAAGTAAGCCCCCAAACCGACATTTCCGCCTCTGGAGCTTCTATACTGCCTTCTTCTTACCGAAGGACGCCTCAAAATAAAGTTGTTGTTTAAAAGTCTGGTTTGAACACTTAAAGCATGTGTAGAAGGGGCATCTTTAAGTCCTAACCATTGTTCACGTGCGGTGAGATTCACAGTGGTATATCCTTCACCTCCTGCTAAAGCCGGATTAAGAAGGAATTTATTCATCATGTATTGGCTGTATAGGGGAAGTTGTTGACTGTTGGCTTGCATAAAAGAAAAAGCCAGGGAGAAAAGAATTAGAGAAGTTTTTAGTAATTTGTCCATAATTTTTTTAGTGCTTTGAATATTTTAATCTCACTTTCTGGGCACTTTAACGATTAGTACTTTTTGTTGTTACAAATATAAGTCCTTATTCCATAGGATATTTAAATGCTTTGACCAATGGGAGGTATTATTTGATAAACCGACAGTATTTGAATTGAAAATGTCAAAAACCTAGATGAAACGGACGGAATAGCTGTTTTATCTAGGCTTTTTGAAGTGTTTTTTTGACAAATTTGACAGATTAATGGATTGATTCCCTTTCCCTGTGCCTTACGATAATCGAAATGTCATATTTTGATGACAAATGTTTGGACAGTTGTTCGGCTGCATATACCGACCGATGTTGTCCACCTGTACATCCGAAATTTACAACAAGATGTTGGTAATGACGCTGTTGGTACTTTTTGACAGCCCTGTCGATCATTGAGAAAACATCTTTCAGGAAATCGTCCATTTCACTTTGTTCGGTGAAGAATTTTTTAACCTCTTCATCCTGTCCGGTAAGGTCCTTATATTTATCATATCTTCCCGGATTATGGATGAACCGGCAATCGAACACAAAGCCCCCGCCATTCCCGCTTTCGTCAACCGGAATACCACGCCGGTATGAGAAACTGTTGATCTCAACTGTCAGTTTTGAAGACGACCTGACTATTTCTTTCAAAAACTCAGATTGGTTCAATAATTCCAGGACTTTTCGTAATTCGGGAATTTCAAGCGGAAGATCCGCATTTTTTAGCCACCATTCAACATTACGCAAAGCACCGGGAATACTTTGTAAAAAAAGTGTTTTTTTCTCATAAAATCCTCTGAAACCATAAGCCCCCATAGCCTGAAGCATACGGATAAGGACAAAACCATAGTAAAATTTTTTAAATGTTTTTGTTTCAACCGGCTGAATCAGATTAAGCTGTTGAATGTAATATTCAAGCAATTCTTCCCTAAATCCAAAAGGAAGGTTCGTTTTTGCTTCGAACAGCAAGGATGCAAGGTCATATTGCAAAGCACCACGGCGTCCTCCCTGGTAATCGATGAAAAATACCTTACCATCTTTGAGCATTATATTGCGCGACTGGAAATCGCGGTAAAGGAAATAATTGCTGTCGGCTTGAAGTAGAAAATCCGAAAAGGTTTGAAAGTCATTTTCGAGATTTTGCTCGTCAAAAGGTATTTTGGCCAGTTTCAGGAAATAATATTTGAAATAGTTCAGATCCCACATCATGGATTGCTTATCGAAAGCTGCGCGTGGGTAACAATAACTATAATCCAGATCCTTTCCTCCTTTTATCTGAAAAGTAGGCAGAATGTTTATTATCTTTTTATAAATATCATAAAAATCCAGATTGTTGTTGTCTATCTCTTTTTGTGAATTCAGGTAGTTCAAAAGGGTAGTGTCACCCAGATCTTCCAAAAGATAAACATTATGCGGCAGATCTTCGGCATATAACTGGGGTACTGGTAATCCAATCGAAAAAAAATGTCTGGTAAAGTTCAGAAAAGCAAGGTTTTCTTTATGGTCTTCATTATAAACGCCAATTGCTTGTGAATGAGGACTAATCATGCGGTAATATTCCCTATATGATCCTGAAGGGGGTAAAAAGATAGTTTCCTGCACCTTTTCTCCGCTCCACTGCTGAAACATAGAAACCAAGTATTGTAATTTTTCTTTTTCCGACATAACCAGTTAATAATTTTTACAAAGGTAGCAATTCGTTAAGGAGTGACAAGCCCTCACAATAATTTTACAATATAGTCCAGTAAAATAGCCACCAGCAGGGCAGGAAGCATATTGACTACTTTCATTTTTTTTATGTCGAGCAAAGTTAGTCCTAAACCAAGTAAAAGAAGGCCACCTACGGCCGACATCTCGTCGATAGCCGAATTCGAGAGGAGGTTGCCTAAGGATGAGGCGAACAGGGTAAGCCCTCCCTGGTAAATAAGTAAAGGAACCACTGAAAATAAGACTCCTATTCCAAAAACTGACGCAAGAGCAACTGAACCAAATCCATCCAGTACTGACTTGGAGAGTAAGAGATTGGGTTTCCCGCCCAGACCTTCTTCGAAAGCACCCAGGATTGTCATGGAGCCCATGCAAAACATCAGAAAAGACATAACCAGGCCCTCCGAGAACCTTTCATTTTTCGATTTTATCTTTTCTTTCAGGAATTCTCCAAAGTGGTCTATTTTGTTGTCCAGGTGCATCCATTCACCGGCAAGTGTTCCAAGTAATATGCTGAAGATGAGAATGAGAAAATTATGCGTTTTTAAAGCCATGCTTATTCCTAAAAATAAAGTAAACAATCCATTTGATTGAAATACTATTTTATTCGCTTTAGCCGGCATGTGCGAATGCAGCAGGATACCAGCAGTACTTCCGATTATTACTGCACTGGCATTGATAAGTGTTCCTGTAATCAACATCAAACAAAAAATTAATAAATTGGGACAAACATAAATCTTTTTAGCTGAAAAAACTCAAAATTTATATTTTGTTAAAGTCTGATTTAATTTTTAAATTTATTTTTTTAAATAAATACCATGAGGCTTGAAATTTATTCTTCGGACAAGTTGAATTTTGTCGAACTTAATATTACCGGCGATAACGACAATTATATTACCTGTGATACCGAATCGAAATTTATTGATACCGAATTGTTTAATTTGTTTGCATCCTGTTTTGAAAAAGCCAATAAGCTTTACGAATATTTTGGAGCAACCCGTTTTAATTCGAGGCAGATTATTCCCTTACGAAATGCACTTAAAGAGAATTTGGAATCCCTTGAAAAAATAAATACTGAAGAACTTTTTACCGAATACATAGGTTCTGTTTTTTTAGGCACCGCCTTTATTCTTGAACTCGAAAAGCAGGATAAAAGTTGGAGTCCTAACTGGGATCATTACCTGGTTAAAATAAAAAAGGCTAACGCCGATCTTATTTCCCTGGTTGATCAATGTATCGATGAAGGCAGAGTTTTATGGGTCATTGGCAATTGAGGCTGTGTCCATATCAACCGGCTTACTTATTGATCAGGTAAAAATCAGCAAGTACAACGGCAGTTGCTGCTTCAACAATTACCGGAACTCTTAGTGCTATACAGGAATCGTGCCTTCCTTTAATGATAAGGTCTGTCATGTTTCCTGTCTTAAAATTTAGGGTATGCTGAGGTTTGGAAATACTTGATGTGGGTTTTACTGCCACTTTGAAACGCAGGTCATTCCCGTTTGAGATGCCGCCGTTGATTCCACCTGAATGATTGGTGGCTGTTTTCCCGTCTATATCATTAAAGCAATCATTGTGTTCGCTTCCATACATGCGGGCTGCATCAAATCCGCTTCCGAATTCTATCCCTTTTATGGCAGGTATGGAAAAAATAATGTGGCTAAGCACAGATTCAACGGAATCGAAAAAGGGTTCCCCCAGTCCGGCCGGTATATTGGAAACAGAACATTCAATTAGTCCGCCTACAGAATCGCCTTTATTCATGGCCGTTGTAAGGGCTTCGTCAATATTGCTGCTGCCGCCAACCTCAATAAGTTTTGCGCAAATCTGAACCGAAGGGATGATTTTTTTTGCTATTACACCGGCTGCTACCAGTCCCAGGGTAATTCGACCGGAGAAATGACCGCCTCCCCGGTAATCATTAAAACCTTTATATTTTTGCCGGGCTGTAAAATCAGCATGGCCCGGGCGGGGAGTGTCGACCAGTTCCGAATAATCAGAAGAACGGGTATTGTCATTTTTAAAAATGATTGAAATAGGAGCACCTGTTGTCGTGCCATTAAATACCCCGCTCTGTATGATTGGCAAATCCGATTCGAGACGGGGAGTAGTGCCTTTGGCACCGCTCTTTCTGCGAAGTAAATCGGGGAGAAAATCTTCTTCTTTAAGCGGAATACCCGGAGGACAGCCATCAACAACGATGCCTGCTGCAACGCCATGAGATTCCCCGAAAATATTTATTCTGAAAATTCGGCCAAAACTGTTCATTTTGTCTTATGATTTTAGGTTGTTCAGAAAATCCAAAGCTTTTTCTACTTGCTGTTTTGTGAGTTGTCCGGGTGCCGTTTGTTTACTTTCATCAAGCACGGCGAAAGTGAATTCGGCTCCCAATATCAGGGATGCAACCCTTGAAAATTGCCCTTTATCGCCCATCCCAAATGCAACAATCTTTCCTTTGCTGTTATATAACCCAAGAAGACGGGAAACGTCTTTTATATCATTTACCATGCAGGCAATTTTTGTGATATCTGCGCCCCAGCCTGAAGCTGTTTCAATTACTTTTAGCAAATCAAAAAGGGCAGGGGTTTTTTCAAAATCATGGAAAGAGATGATTACCTGGCAATTGTGTCTTTTTGCCACTTGCATCAGGTATTGTCGGTAACCGGCAGTTGATTCTAATTCGATGTCGACATAAGCAGCTCCAGATTCTATGGCTTTTACCAGTTTCGCCTTCCGTTCTTCGTCCGTAAATTTTCCGGCACGGCAGGTAGCGATTAATTTTGTCCCGCAGGAAAATATCTGTTTTATTTCTTCCTCGGAATAATCGACCAAATCGAGACGGATCTCTGCAAGTTCTTCTTTTTTAACCTGGTACAGACATTTTGCGAAATCCGGTTCGCAAAAACTAATGCAGATCATCTATCAATTCCTCCATTTCATTAAGTGTGATTTTTTCAACAACAGCTTCTCCGATTTTTTTAAGAAAAACAAAATTTATGCTGTCGCCTTCCCGTTTTTTGTCTTTTCTCAATACGTCAAACAATTTGGATTTATCAATGTCCAGAGAGGTGGGCAGCTGAAAATTTTTAAGTAATTTAATAACTTTCTGATAATCTTCCTGATTCAGAAAGCCCTTTTTCATGGAGATACCTGCAGCCAGTACTATTCCTATGCTGATGCTCTCGCCATGCATCAGTCCGCAAAGCTTTTCAACAGCATGTCCCAGGGTATGTCCGAAATTCAATTTGCGGCGTTCTCCTTTTTCTTTTTCATCCGCCTGGACAATAGCAGCTTTTACCATTAATGAGTCGTGCACGATTTTGTGAACCACGGGAATATCATGCTGAAGAGCCCGGCTGTAGTTTCTTACCAGGAAATTGAACAATTCTGCATCTTTGATCATTGCAGCCTTTGCTATTTCGGCAAGGCCGGAATTATAAGTTCTTTCATCCAGTGTCCTGAGCAGCTCGAAATCGCAAATTACGAATTTGGGCTGGGCAAAGACACCGATCATATTTTTGAAACCATGGAAATTTACCCCGTTTTTTCCGCCTATGCTGGCATCTACCTGCGAGAGCAGGGTGGTAGAGACAAAGCCGAAAGGTACCCCTCTCATAAACGTGGATGCTGCAAAACCAGTGATGTCGCAAACAATCCCTCCTCCAATTCCAAGGATAAAAGAGGAACGGTCAACTTCATATTCCAGAAATTTGTCATAAATATCTTTTAGAGTTTCCAGGGTCTTGATTTGTTCACCACGTCCGATTTTAATTACAGGAACCTCTGGAAAATCTTTGCCATAGAGACTTTCGACGTATTCATCCGTTACAATTACTGTTTTACCTGCAGGTAAATATTTTGAGACATTTTTCAATGACTCGCCCAATAAAATATCTGATTGGGCTGTGCCGGCAGTTATTGTTATTTTTTGCATTTTCCTTTGGCTTTCTGAATTATTTGTCAATAAAAACAATCGACATTATTGTATTTTCTCTTCTTCGTTTTCGTTCATGATGGCATTTTGGTGGTTGATGGATTCAATATGAATGGCTTTATAAACCGTTTCGATAAATTCGGCGCTTAGCCCCATTTTTTGTCCCATGCCAACGCGTTTATTTAATATTTCATCCCAACGTTTTGTTTGTAAAATAGTGATTGCGTTAGCCTTTTTATAACGGCCTATATCTTCGGCAACCTTCATACGTTTGTCAAAAATAGTCATAATTTCGTCATCATACTTATCAATGAGCACCCTGAGTTCTTCCAGGGTAACAAGTGCTTCTCCCGTAGGATCGGGTTTTCTCAGGACAAGTTTATTGATCAGTTGTTGGAGGTCGTCAGGGGTGAGCTGTTGGCTGGCGTCGCTGAGCGCTTCTTCAGGATGAATATGCGATTCAATGATCAGTCCGTCGAAATCAAGGTCCATTGCCTTTTGTGATATCTCTAGCAGATATTTGCGGTTTCCTGAAATGTGACTGGGATCGGTAATAATAGGCAACTGAGGCAATCTTCTCCTGAGTTCAATAGGAATCTGCCATTGAGGGGTATTCCTGTAAACCGAATTGTCGAAGCTGGAGAACCCACGGTGTATTGCTGCCAGTTTGGTTATCCCTGCCTTATTCAGCCTTTCCAAAGCTCCAATCCACAATTCCAAATCCGGATTTACGGGATTTTTTACCAAAACCGGGATATCCGTACCTTTCAATGTGTCTGCAATTTCCTGGACAGCAAAGGGATTGGCAGAAGTCCTGGCCCCGATCCATAAAATATCTACGCCATATTTGAGGGCTTCATAAGCATGTTTCATGTTGGCTACCTCAGTTGCTACGAGCATTCCGGTTTCTTCCTTTACCCTCTTCAGCCATGAAAGTCCTACTGACCCTACCCCTTCAAATGAGTTGGGCCTGGTCCGGGGTTTCCAGATTCCGGCCCTGAATATCTTGACGTTATGTTTGGCCAATTCCTTTGCCGTTTCAAGTACCTGATCTTCGGTTTCAGCGCTGCAAGGCCCTGCTATGATCAAAGGGCGTTCAAATCCTTCGCCGGTGAAAGGAAATGGTTTTAAATCTAATGTTGCTTTCATGTTTAATTTTTTTTTAAGGTAGTTAAATGATTTTTTCTCCAACCGGATATTCGCCCAAAATGCTTAAATCGCTGATTAAAGGTTCAATGGCAACCAGTGCCTGCCGATAGATTTTATAATCCTTGAATTCGAGATCTACATAGAATTGATATTCCCATTCTTTTCCAATGATAGGAAGTGACTGAATTTTACTCAAGTTAATATTATAAAATGAGAATATGGACAATACTTTGGATAATTCTCCAATTTCATCAGCCAGGGAGAAACAAACAGAAGCTTTGTTGATCTCTTTGTCGAACTGAAAATCTTTTTCTTTATCATATAGAATTAAAAAACGGGTGTAGTTGCGCTGATTGGTTTCTATGCCGTGTGCTAAAATCTCCAGTCCATAACGTTTTGCGGCAAGTGTGCTGCAAATTGCCCCAACATTTTCCTGGTTTTTAACACGTATCTCTTTTGCACTAATAGCGGTATCGTCAGAATTGATCAACCGGATATGGGGATAATTGTCGAAAAATTTCTGGCATTGCAGAATAGCCATAGGATGGGAGTAAACTTCACGGATGTCCTCGATTTTTTGTCCGGGAAGTGCGGCCAAGTTTTGCTGAATACGAACATAAACTTCTCCCACAATCTTCATGTTTGATTCACTAAGCAGGGCATAATTGGGCAATATACTTCCTGCTACCGAGTTTTCAATTGCCATGATCCCATAATCGGCATCCCCGCCGTTCAACACTTTGAATTCGTCATTGAAGGTACGGCAGGGAACCAGTTCGAATTCCTCACTGCCGAAATA
>JAUZOH010000038.1 GCA_030706565.1 Bacteroidota bacterium
AAAACATAAGTTGAATTTTTCCGGCCTTCTGACTTTAACCTTAGCTTTATATTCAAACAGGTAAAATATTCCCGGGTAATTAGCCGGAAATAATATTAACCTAATATAATTAAAAGATGAAAAAACTATACATATTATTAATTACGGCATTTGTTTCTTTTTCATCTCTTTTCGCCCAGCAGGTTGTGAAAGGGAAAATAATAGATGATGAAAATCTGCCTTTACCTGGAGTGTCCGTCCTTGTAAAGGGGAAAACTCAGGGGACAGTATGTGATATGGATGGAAACTATTCTATTACGGTTTCATCCTCTGATGTTTTGGTGTTTTCTATGATTGGTATGATTTCCCAAGAAATACCGGTTGGGAAACAGACAGTCATTGATGTCAAATTGAGTTCTCAGGTCAAGAGCTTAAATGAGGTGGTTGTTGTGGGCTTCGGATCAGCCAAAGTCAAGGATTTAACAGCACCTATTCAGACAGTTAAGAGTTCGGATATTATCAGTCAGACTACTTCAAATCCTGCACAGGCATTGCAAGGTAAGGTGGCTGGTATGGTGGTAACCAATAGTGGTGAACCCGGTAGTGATCCGCAGATACGTATCAGAGGACTGTCTACTGCTATGGAAGCAGGTTCCGGTCCTTTATATGTAGTGGATGGAACGATTGTGAAGAATATCAGTTTCCTGAGTAATAATGATATCGAATCCATCACTGTCCTGAAAGATGCTTCAGCGGGTGCTATTTACGGTGTTCAGGCTGCTAACGGCGTTATCCTGGTTACTACCAAGAAAGGTAAAAAAGGAGCACCTGAATTTTCTTTTTCGGCTTATACTGGTATTCAGCATCCTACCAATATCCTGAAGATGGCTAATACAAACCAGTATTTGGACTTGCTGAACCAACGTACAGGTTTAACAGGAGCCGGCAGTACATTTAATCCGAGTGATTATACGGCTAGTACCCAATGGTACGACAAACTTACCCGGAATCCTGTCATTAACAACTATGAACTGAGTGTCAGTGGAGGAAGTGATAAATCTTCATACACTTATGGTATCAGTTATTTCAATCAGAATGGTATTATTAAAACAGGCAACTCCGGCAACAACAACAATTTTGAACGGTTGAACTTCAGGGCAAAAAACGATTACGACTTTACGAAAAATTTTAGTGCAGGGTATAACCTCATCTTTTCTAAAACGAATAATACGCCGGGTTATAACTATGCTTTTTTTCAGGCTTATGTAACCCCTCCTGCTTATGCTCCGCATGCGGCCGACGGCAAATGGTCGGATCCAACTGCCCTTGGATTTTCAGGATCTTTTGCCAATCCCTTGGCCAGCGTATATTATTATAATGATAAACAGGAAGCTTATTCTATTATTCCAAGCACTTATGTGAATGTCAAATTTCTTAAGGATTTCACTTTTAAGTCAAGTTTGGGATCGGATATCTATTATAATATGGAGCGTAATTATACTCCTGTTTTCTATGTCTCGGGAATTCAAAATAATACAACATCAAACCTGAACAAAACAAATACTTTCCGCAGAAATTTTATGTGGGATAATACCTTGGAGTATAGAAAGATTATAGAGAAAAACGAATTCAAATTCATGGCTGGTAGCTCTTTACAGGATTATTATGATAATTTTTTGAATGGCTTGAGTTATAATGTTCCTGATGTTTCCAATGCAACTTTATATCTTACTACAGGTGATGATAACGACCGTTATGCTAATGATGGTGGTAATAAATACCGCGTATTATCTTATTTCTCGCGGTTAAATTACACCTATGATTCGAAATATTTACTGATTGCTACAATCCGGGCCGATGGATCGTCAAAGTACAATGATCATTGGGGCTATTTCCCTTCTGTTGGACTCGGCTGGGTTGCCAGTGAAGAGCCTTTCCTGAAAGATGTGAAATGGATTGATTTTCTCAAGTTGCGTGCAAGTTGGGGTGAGTTGGGTAACAATAATGTGCCGGCTAATTCTTCCGTGATTGTGGGAAAACCTAGTGCCGAGACAACCGGGATCTTTGGAGGAAATACTCCGGTTACTGGAATCACTTTCCAGACCGTTTACAATAACTATCTGAAATGGGAAACGCTTGAAGAATATGACGGAGGTTTTGAATTATATACCTTAAAGAATAGGCTGAGTGTGGAAATGGATTACTACCGGAGAATTACCCACAATGCTGTATTTACTGCTCCTATTTCTGGAATATCCGGGACTGAAAGCCTTCTTGGGAACAATGGTAAAATCCAGAATCAGGGTATTGAATTAGTCTTGGGATGGTCTGATAAAAGTGCAGATGGCAATTTCAAATATTCAATAAGTGCAAATGTGGCTACTGTTCAAAATAAAGTGTTGTCAATTAATAACCTTTCGGGGACTGTTTATGGTCCCATAACTCTTAATGGTGAATTTGTTACCAAAACGGTAAAAGGCAAGCCAATAGGTTCTTTCTATGGATATAAGATGGCCGGGGTTTTCCAAAGCGATCAGGATATAAATAATTATCAAAGTAAAAATGGTGTAATACTTCAGCCTGATGCTTTAGCCGGTGATTTGAAATTTGCCAATACTAATGGCGACGATAAAATTAATGAAGGCGACAGAACATTTTTGGGTAGTCCTATACCAAAAGTTACTTACGGCGTCAATGGTAACTTGGGTTATAAAAACTGGGATTTTTCTCTCGCGATTCAGGGAGTTGCAGGCAACAAAATATTCAATTATAAACGTGCCAATCGTAATGCTTTTCCTGATGCCAATTTCGATTATGACTTTTATAAGAACCATTGGACAGGCAAAGGTTCAACCAATAGTTACCCGTCTGCTGTCCTGACTAGGAAAAATATTTCTTCTAATTCCTTTTATGTCGAATCGGGAAGTTATGTCCGTATCCGTAGTATGCAACTGGGGTATTCCTTACCTGAGAAGACCTTGTCTAATTTAAAGATTAAACAACTTCGTTTGTATGTAACTGCTCAGAACCCTATTACTCTCTTTTCTTATAACGGTTATACACCTGAAATTGGTGGCGATCCGATTTCTGCAGGCATTGACAATCAAACTTATCCATTGTCGGCTATATATAGTATAGGCTTTAATCTGACATTTTAAATTCCAGATCATGAAAAAATCAATATTCATAGCTATAAGCATTTTCACTTTAATGGGTTTAGTCCTGTTTAGTGGATGTTCAAAAAATTATTTGGATTTACCTGTTGAAGGTGTTGTCCCTTCAACTTATCAGAAAACAGTAACTGCAGATCAGGCTTTTCAGTATGTGAGTGCCTGCTATGCCGGTTTTAGAAAATATGGAGTCAGCGTTTTTGCATATATTGGAATGTTTGAAATAGCTTCCGATGATGCTGACAAAGGCAGTACTGAGTCGGATAATCCGGCCATGGCTGAACTTGACAAATTTACCTGCCAACCAAACAATGAACATATTAGTTCGTTCTGGAACGACCATTATACGGTTATAAGTAATTGCAATTATGCGATCAATGTTTTGCAAAAAATGAATTTTGCAGATACCACAGCCAGAAATCAGTTAATTGCTGAAACTAAGTTTATCCGGGCATTTTTGTATTTGCAACTTAACCTTGCTTATGGAGGTGTCCCTCTGACTGATACAACCAAAAGTGCTGATGAATTTTCCAAAATCCCCCGCTCTACTGCTCAACAGGTTTATCAATTCATTGAAAAAGATTTGAATTATGCTATAAAATATTTACCCGAAACTTATTCGTATGAGCAGACTGGCAGGGCTACTGTTGGCGCTGCTGAGGCATTACTGGCCAGAACCTGTATGTATGAAGAAAAGTGGGATCAGGTAAAGGCTTTGACCGATAAAATTATTGCTTCCGATGTTTATTCACTTTATCCTGATTTTTACAGGATGTTCAGGGTGGAAGGAGAAAATTGTTCGGAATCCATTTTTGAACTTCAGCTTACTTCCATGGATCAGGGAAAATATCGCTGTGAATATGGCTTTGACCAGGGGCCTAGAAATAATTTTGCAAAGTTACAGGGATGGGGATTTTGTACTCCTTCCACTAAGTTGATAAATTTCTTTGAGAACCGGAATGATCTGGTTAGAAAAGCTGCTACTATCCTGTACCGTGGTTCACGTACAAAGGAGGGCGATTCTATTGATGCCAAATGTCCAAATCCGGCATATAACTATAAGGTTTACGAACAGCTTAAGTACAACACTGTTGATTATGCCCTTGATCATAACATAAGATTTATCCGTTATGCGGAAGTCCTGCTTATGAATGCAGAAGCAAAACTTCACGTCGGAGGGGATGCGGCTACTCCTTTAAATGAAGTCCGGGCAAGGGCAAAGCTTGATCCTATTGGTTCACCAACCCTTCAGGATGTTTGGGACGAACGCAGGGCTGAATTTGCTTTGGAAGAATTCAGGTTTTTTGATCTTGTCCGTACAAAACAGGCCGTAAAAGAACTGGGTGCTTTAGGTTTCAAGTCCGGGAAGAATGAAGTTTTCCCTATCCCGCAAACACAAATTGATTTGAGTAACGGAGTTTTAATACAAAATCCCGGATATTAATTTTTTTCCCAATGTTGAAAATAATTCCATATTTGTTTATCTCTGTTTTGATACTTGGGGCCTGTTCCAGGGAAGGTTGTTCCGATCAATCTTCTCCTCAGACGACTGATACCACAAAAAACTGCGTGCAAATCAGCCGGGTAATTTCCGGTAATTTGTCTGACAGCGCTTTGCTTGACCTGGTTCAAGGCCAGACAATAAAGTATTTTTGGGATTTTGCAGAGCCTACTTCCGGCATGGCAAGAGAAAGGAACTCTTCGGGTACAACGGTTACAACAGGTGGAACAGGTTTTGGTATAATGGCTATTATAGCCGGCGTTAATCGCGGATTTATCGGAAGGGATACTGCCGTTGGCCGTCTGCTTCATCTTTGTAATTTTCTGAAGAAAGCTGATCGTTATCATGGAGCCTGGTCGCACTGGATGGACGGTTATACCGGCCACACTATTCCTTTTAGTTCCAAGGATAACGGAGGAGACCTGGTGGAAACCGGATTCCTGGTTCAGGGATTGATCGCCGCCAGGCAATATTTCAACCTGCAAAATCAGAAAGAAGATTCTCTTCGAAGGATAGTTGATTCGCTTTGGTATGCTGTTGATTGGAAGTGGTATCAGAATGGGCAGAATAAATTGTTCTGGCATTGGTCGCCAAACTATAATTTTGAGATGAATCATCCTATACAGGGATGGAACGAGGCACTTATTGTATATGTCCTGGCTGCTTCTTCGCCTACTCATACAATTACTAAAGAAGTGTATGAAAATGGATGGGCTGATAACGGATCAATTAAAAACGGGAAGCTTTATTTCGGACAAATTCTTCCTTTGGGAACAGCCTATGGAGGCCCTCTCTTCTTTGAGCATTATTCGTTTTTGGGGCTGGATCCCCGGAAACTGGAAGATCAGTATGCTAACTATTGGAAACAAGTGGTTAGCCATTCTTTGATTAATCTGAATTATTGTGTGTCCAATCCTTATAAATATTGCTATTATGCTGATTCCTGCTGGGGGCTCACAGCCAGTGATGATCCGGAGGTGGGTTACCAGGCTCATGCGCCCTATAACAATTGGGGTGCAGATAATGGAACAATTACTCCGACGGCAGCTCTTTCTTCTTTCCCTTATACTCCTGTTGAAAGTATGAAGGCATTGAGGTTCTTTTATTATTATCTGGGAAATCATTTGTGGGGTACTTATGGATTTAAAGATGCTTTTAACCTGCAAAAAAATTGGTACGCCGACAGCTATTTGGCAATTGATGAAGGCCCTATTGCTGTGATGATAGAAAATTATCGTTCGGGATTACTCTGGAATGTGTTTATGAAAAATACGGATATTCAAAATGGCTTGTCTAAACTGGGATTTAATACTAATAATTCTCTAACTAAATAATTAAAATTATGAAAACAATTAAAATTTTTACCGTTTTATCTTTTTGCGCTGTAGTCGCATTTTGTGGTTGTAAAAAAAGTAGTGATGACAACGATGGCGGTAATGGAACTGACCATTCTGCCGATACCATTGCTGCATCCCATCTGGTAGGTTATTGGAAATTCAATGGCGATGTTGTTGATAAAAAGGCACATTCAGATACTGCCCATAATGTTACCTATACCACCGATAGGTTTGGAAATATAAATTCTGCATACAAGGGCAGTGCTACTACATACGTTACTGTAGTGCCAAAAACTGATTTGAAGGTTGGGAGCATAACAATGAGTGTATGGTTAAGGGCTCAGCAATTGACCGGAGGAACCAGTTTTATTCTTTCCTATATTGATCCTTCAATAGACTGGAATGCCGGTTATGGTTTATGGCAGGAAGGTAGTTCCAGAACGGATACCCTCCGTTACAAGGGCTTCTTTATGCACCAGAATTCAAGCGTTTTTACTTGGCTGGATACACAATATGGTCAGACCGCTAATGTACAATTCTCGACTTCAAAATGGATTCATCTAGTTTATACTTATGATGGCAACACTTCTATCAGAGGTCTCTACTTAAATGGCGCACAAATTATGAAAGATACCATCAAATATAATAATGCATTGATGGGTCCAATCACTGTTCCTGCTACTGCTACCAATTTTTATATAGGTAAAAATCCCAATACTGCTCAGTCCTGGTTGGGTAACTATCTTGGCGATATGGATGATTTAAGAATTTATAACACTGCGCTTACTTCATCCCAGGTAAAAAAATTGTATGATAGCGAAAACACTGTTGAAGGTAATTAGATCTTAACTTCAGGAAGGAAGGGCCAAATACCTTTCCTTCTTTTAAATTTCTTTTCGGTTAATGACATTTTACAAATCATTTTTTTAAGTAATCTTAATAAATGAAGATTCATCGATAATTATTTCCTTGAATTTATTATTCTAACAAACTTTAATGATAATTTAATTTATAGTTCTTGCAGGCTTATAATTATGCCTGTAGTTCGGCTTTTGCTGTGAATTTATATGAAAGAAGTATTTTTTATTCATTTTTAGCAATATAAACTTTTAGTTCTCTCATGAAAAAGATTGTTATATCCTGTATGATTGGCCTTGGGGTATGGATAGGCATTGCAAATGGGCAGCATCAAACAAAACTGTCGGATAAAGCTCTGTTGAACCGCGTTGAAAGCCAAACATTAAAATATTTTTATGATTTTGCCCATCCAGCGTGTGGAATGGCCGTAGAGCGCAGTGATACACATGAATATTCTAATGATGTTGTTACAACCGGTGGAACAGGTTTCGGTATTATGGGCATTGTCGTAGGTGTAAACAGAGGTTTTATCAAAAGAGATGTAGCTGTTAATCATTTACTTAAAATTACTTCCTTCCTGGATACTTGTCAAAGGTATCATGGGGCTTGGTCACACTGGTATTTTGGCTCAACCGGGAAAACGAAACCTTTCAGCAAATTTGATAACGGAGGTGATCTGGTTGAAACCGCTTATCTGGTAGAGGGTCTTCTTGCTGCAAGGCAGTATTTTAGAGGCAATGACAGGAATGAGAAGTTGCTGGTTTCAAAAATCAATAAACTATGGAAAAGTGTTGAATGGAACTGGTATACCAATAATAAAAAACTGTTATATTGGCATTGGTCTCCTGAATATCAATGGGCAATGAATTTCCCGATAAAAGGTTGGAATGAATGCCTTATTACTTATGTCCTTGCTGCTTCTTCTCCGACTCATCCCATTGATCCTTCCGTATATCATCAATGTTGGGCAAAATCTGACCATTTTTTTAATGGTAAAAAGTATTATAATTATCGACTTGCAGTGGGTTTCCCTTATGGAGGCCCTCTTTTCTTTGCCCATTATTCATTTCTGGGCCTGGATCCCAGAGGTTTGAGCGATAGCTATGCCAATTACTGGGAACTGAACCGTAATCATACTCTTATTAATTATCAATATTGTATTGAAAATCCTAAAAAATATAAAGGTTATGGCCCGGATTGCTGGGGATTGACAGCCAGTGACAATTACGAAAACTATTCGGCCCATTCTCCAACAAATGACCTGGGAGTCATTACCCCCACTGCTGCTTTATCTTCTTTCCCTTATACTCCCGTTTATTCGATGAAAGCTTTACGACATTTTTATTATGATCTGGGAGATAAGATATGGGGTACCTATGGATTTACGGATGCTTTCTCCGAAAGCAAGGATTGGTATGCCGGCAATTATCTTGCCATTGATCAGGGCCCCATCATCGTAATGATCGAGAATTACCGAAGCGGTTTAATCTGGAACCTCTTCATGTCCTGCCCTGAAATTCAAAAAGGTTTGAAAATTCTGGGTTTTAGTATAAACGAAAAACAAAAACAGCAAATAATCAGAGCATGGGGACAAAGAAATAATTAATTGTTTCCCTCTGATATTGAGTTGAGATTAAATAACGGAATAAAAATATGGTTCGCATGAATTCTTTAAAACGGTTATTTTCAATAATTTTTTTCTTGGCTTTAATGGTATCCTGTAAAAAGATACCTGTTACGCAGGAAGCATTTTACAATTACAAGGCCGATTCTTTATTAAAATTGATGACTCTTGATGAGAAGGTGGGACAATTAAATCTACTGACAAGTGATTGGTCAGTGACAGGTCCCAGCATCAATAAGAATTATTTTAATTTAATTAAGGAAGGCAAAGTTGGTGCCATATTTAATGCATATACCGTAGATTATATCACAAGGTTGCAAAAGGCTGCAGTTGAGAATACCCGCTTGCACATTCCCTTATTTTTTGGGTATGATGTAATTCATGGCCACCGAACTATTTTCCCTATACCCCTGGGTCAGGCAGCCAGCTGGGATCTTGATATGATAGAACAATCTGAACGGATTGCTGCTGTTGAGGCCTCAGCCGAGGGAATCAACTGGACATTTGCCCCAATGGTTGATATTGCAAGAGATCCAAGATGGGGCCGTGTATCAGAAGGTGCCGGTGAAGATACCTGGCTGGGATGCCGTATAGCTGAAAGAAGGGTAAAGGGTTTCCAGGGTAATGATTTGTCTAAACCCAATACTATTATAGCCTGCGTGAAACATTTTGCTGCTTATGGCGCGCCGCAGGCAGGCCGCGATTATAATACTGTTGATATCTCAGACCGTTCCCTGTTTGAATGGTACCTTCCTCCTTACAAGGCCGCTGTTGAAGCGGGAGCAGCAAGTGCCATGACTTCTTTTAATGAAATATCCGGTATTCCTTCAACTTCAAATAAATGGCTGATTAATGGTTTGTTGCGAAAACAATGGGGATTTAAAGGATTTGTGGTTTCTGATTATACCGGTATTGATGAACTTGTCCCTCACGGAGTTGCCGCTAATTTGGAGCATGCAGCACAACTTGCTATAAATGCCGGAGTAGATATGGACATGCAGGGGGAAACTTATCAGAAAAACCTGATAGATCTTGTAAATACAGGAAAAGTAAGTTTGAATACTTTGAACTCGGCTGTTAAAAACATACTGATTGCCAAATACCGTCTGGGATTGTTTGATGATCCTTACCGCTATTGTGACAAAAATCGGGAGAAAACAGAGATTATGACTCCCGGAAATTTGGCTTTCGCTCGCAAAATGGTTTCTAAATCTTGTGTTTTGCTGAAAAATGAGAATCAGACTCTTCCTGTAAATAAAAATATTAAGAAGATTGCTGTAATTGGTCCATTGGCCGATTCAAAGGTGGATATGCTGGGTAACTGGTCGGCGGCAGGAGAATGGAATCAATGTGTTACGCTTCTGGAAGGAGTTAAAAATGCTGTATCTGTTGATACTAAAGTAATGTACGCCAAAGGTTGTGATGTTACTTCGGGCAAGGATTCAGATATAGTCAAGGCTCTGTCAGTGGCTAAGGATGCAGATTATATTATTTTGGCACTTGGAGAAAGCGGAAGTATGAGCGGCGAAGCTTCAAGCCGTTCTAATATCGGGCTTCCGGGAAATCAACTTGAACTGGCAAGGGCTATTTCAAAAATAGGAAAACCATTTGCAGTTGCACTTTTTAATGGGCGTCCCCTGGCTATTCCTGAACTTGACAGTATTTCCCCTGCGATACTTGAGACATGGTTTGGTGGAACTCAGGCAGGAAATGGTATTGCTGATGTCCTCTTCGGTGATGTTTGTCCTTCCGGGAAATTAACAATGACATTTCCCCGTTCGGTGGGTCAGGTGCCTATATTTTATAACCATAAAAATACAGGCCGGCCATTCGATGCCTCACATCCTGCTGATAAATATAAATCCAGATATATAGATGTTCCTAACGATCCTCTCTATCCTTTTGGTTTTGGGCTGAGTTATACCCATTTTACTTATTCGCCGATAAGCATGGAGAAATCAGAATATCATCCTGGTGAAAAAATAAATGCTTCGGTCAATATTGTCAATTCGGGTAATTATGACGGAGAAGAAGTGGTTCAGCTTTATGTTCATGCTTTATTGGGAGAGGTTACCAGACCTGTTGAAGAATTGAAGGGATTCAAAAAAATATTTTTGAAAAAAGGAGAAATACTAAATGTTAACTTTATTCTTGATCCTAAGGACCTTGGTTACTATCATTCTGATATGAGTTTTACAACGGATAAGGGTGAATATGAATTATTGATTGGAACAAATTCTGCTGATACACAAAAAATTAAATTTATAATACGTTAAAAAATCCAGGTGCACTGATTTAGATATTTGAAATTTTTTTAGATTTTGAGATGATTTAGTTACAGGTTAAATTTGTATTATTGTGCATTTACCATTTTATTCATCTCAATGCTAAAAACACAGAAAAGCAGATTTTTTCTATTCCTATTTTTTCTCCTTTTCGAGATTGTTGTAGCATTTTCTCGGAATGCAGAATCGTCGCAACATCATGAAATTGATAGTTATATCTCTGATGGGATTTCTGTATCTGGTCAAAATTGGAGCATTTTTCAACATCCTAAAAACGGATTGGTGTATTTTGCAAATTCTGAAGGATTAATAGAATACAATGGAATAAGTCATAATACTTATTTCCTGCCAAAAAAGAAAACTGTACGTTCCGTATTTGTTGATAATTTTGGACATATATTTACCGGATTATTCGAGGAATTTGGTTATTGGTCAAATGATGGCACGCCAAACATTCATTATCATCGTCTTTCAGGAAAAATCAAAATGCCCCGAAACGATGAAATCTGGAAAATATGTACTTTAAAGAGGAAAATCTATTTTCAGTCTTTTACCTCAATTTATATTTATGATTACAAGACAGTAAAGATGGTTAAGGCTCCCTATACCATGCTTTTTATGTTTTGTGCCGGCGAAAAACTTGTTGTTCAAATACTTGATAAGGGATTATTCTGGTTTGATGGCCGAAGGTTTATTTTTATTCAGGGAAGTGAAATTTTTGCACACACGAAAGTACATGCTGTGATTCCATGCCTGAACAATGCCTTTCTGGTTTGTACAGCCAATCATGGGATATATTCCTATGATGGAAAACGTTTTTCATATTTTAATTCCGAAGTATCAGATTTTCTAAAATATTATACCTGTAATGCCGGGATTAGGATCCCTGATGGCCGTTATGCTTTTGGAACCATATTAAATGGTGTTGTTGTTACAGATGTTCATGGGAAAATTGTTGACCATTATAATTATTCGAATGGTTTGAATAACAATACTGTATTATCTCTTTTTTGTGACCGGCAGAATGGTTTATGGGTAGGATTGGATGAGGGAACAAATTATATCAGTTTGTCTTCTCCTTATACATCCTATTCGAATACTACAGGAACGTTAGGAACTATATATGCCGTGTTGAAAGATCAGAACAAGATTTATCTTGGAACTAATCATGGTCTTTATGTTTCTCAGATAGGTGGAAATTTACATAAATTTGATTTCGAAAATGTACGGTTTATTCCCAATAGCCAGGGACAGGTATGGAGTCTGGCCAAGTTCGGCAATCAGATTCTTTGCGGACACAATGAGGGTACTTTTTCTGTAATGGGTAATTCTCTCAGAAAGATATCCGATATCACCGGGGGATGGACGATTAAGCCTTTGGAAAATCTTTTAATGGAAGGGACCTATACCGGAATAGTCCTCTTTAAAAAGGACAAAAAAGGACAGTGGTCTTTTTTTAGAAAAATTAATGGATATAGTGAACCGACCCGCCACCTGGAGACCGATTATCAGGGATTTATTTGGACTTCTCATTATCAGCGCGGGGTCTATAAACTGGAACTTAATGAAAATCTTGATAAAGTCGTACGCTCTACCTATTTCGCCAGTTTCCCCTCTGCGTCTGCTCCTGTAGATGTTTTTAGTGTCAACAACAGAATCGTTTTTACTACTTCCAATAAAATTTATACCTATGACTATATTCATAACCGGATTTCTTCGTTTGATGAATTAAACCAAAGTCTGGGCGAATATAGATCCTCAACACAGATTATCCCTTTTAGTCGTAATTATTATTGGTTTGTAAATAATGACAAGATTGCCCTTTTTAAAATCAAGAATGATTTTAAGGCAAAAAGGATAATGGTCCTTTTCCAAAAAAATTCAAATCTCCCTGGAAGAGACCTGGCTATTATTCAATTAAATGATCAAACCTTACTTGTCCCTAATCGTCAGGCTTTTTCAACATATGATTTATCATTGCATGAACCGGTATCTCCCTGGGGAGTATTTTTTCAAAGACTTGTTTTTAAAGGGAAAAATAAAACAATTGAATGTGGATTGAAGGCCCCGGAGAAAATTAAAATACCTTATTCCTGTAATAATTTGACGGCCTTTTTTGCCTGTCCAAGTCGGTTTGACGATATGGAAAAGAAATTTTATTACAGATTAAAAGGACTTGATGATAATTGGCATGAGACTTCATTGGATAATTTTACCTATTTAAATTTGCCGCATGGTACGTGGACCCTTGAATTGCGGCCGCTGAAAGGTAATAAGACTGCTGTTATAACTTTTACAGTGGCCTGTCCCTGGTATCTCTCCTGGTTTGCTATTGCCCTGTATTTAATTCTATTAATGTATCTTGCTTACCTTGGACGTGCCATTTTCAAAGCCGAATTGAACAGGCATAGGAAACTCATTGAATATGAGGTAAAGAAAAATAAATTGGAAAATGAACTGGATCATAAAAGCAGTGAACTGATGCTTACCATGCGTTATCTGATTCAGAAAAATGAGATATTGACCGAACTTAAGAATCAGATTTTAGACATCAAATCGCTTAGTTCCAGGTATCCGATAAAGTTTGTAGATAATATGGATCACATAATTAATCAGGGTTTGGAATCACAAACTGAGGAATGGAAAACGGCCATGGCCAATTTAAAACTATCCGAACAGGGCTTTTTTAAGAAACTTAAAGAGAAATATCCGGATCTTACGAACAACGATTTAAGATTGTGCTCTTACCTGCGTATGAATTTTTCGACCAAAGAAATTGCCAGGTTGTTGAATATATCCACCAGAGGGGTTGAAATCAGCCGTTACCGCATAAGACGGAAATTCCAATTATCTCATGATGTAAACCTTACCGAATTTCTGATGAATGAAATGGCTGATTCTTAGGCCAATTAATTTAAGGGGGTATTCCCATTATTCTTTTGACCAATCCCAAATAGTTAATTATTGTTTATCCATGCGGGATTAGATGTGATTTTTCTACCTGATTGGCCAGATATTTGAACTTTTTGTTTTATCATTGGAACATAAAACTTCTTTTAATTGAATGCCTAATATTAATTTTATGAAGAGAACATTTAAACAAAACATCAGGACTTTTGCCATCAATGGTTGTATGTTGGCAATGGTTAGCCCTTTTTCGGTTTTCGGGCAGGGAACTGCGGGTAATGAAATTCCAAATCAACAAAAATTATCCGATTCATTAAGGTCCTTTATTCTAACGCCAAAAGAATCAGAGAGCCCGCGTATAAACGGGCCCAGAGTGTTTGGCGTACGGCCGGGTTCGGCTTTCCTTTATTCAATTCCGGCAACCGGTAAACGCCCAATGAGATTTCTGGCTGTTAATTTGCCTGCGGGTTTAAAACTTGACGGTAAAACAGGTTATATAAGGGGTGCCTTGGTTAAAAAAGGAGAATATGTAGTAACCTTATATGCCAAAAATTCATTAGGCACTGCCAAACGCAAGTTCCGGATAGTGGTGGGAAACCGTATCGGGCTTACTCCGGCTATGGGCTGGAATAGCTGGAATTGTTGGGGATCAAGTGTAAGTCAGGATAAAGTGATTAGTTCTGCCCATTCTTTCGTTGAAAAGGGACTGAAGAACCATGGATGGTCATATATCAACATTGACGATGGCTGGCAAAGTATCCGGGGAGGCAAATTTAATGGGATCCAGCCGAATTCTAAATTTCCGGACATGAAAGCATTGGCAGATTCTATACATGCTATGGGACTTAGATTTGGTATTTATTCAGGTCCGTGGATTGGAACTTACGCCGGGCATATTGGTTCATATTGCGACAACCAGGATGGAACTTATGATTGGATTAAAGCCGGCAACCATAATGAATTTTACCGCTATGGTACCAATGATTCTATTTGGAAAAAAAGAAGGCCTGTAATGTTTAAGCATGGAAAATACTCATTTGTGGAAAATGATGTGAAACAATGGAACGACTGGGGTGTAGATTACCTGAAATATGACTGGAACCCTAATGATACTTTTCATGTTGATGAAATGAGAAAATTCCTGAGGCAGGAAAAACGCGACATCATTTACAGCCTTTCGAATTCCGCACCTTTTGCCTTTGCCAAAAACTGGTCTGAATTGGCTAACAGCTGGAGAACCACAGGAGATATAAATGACAGTTGGAAGAGTTTGTCTAAAATAGGATTTAATCAGGATAAATGGGCTTCTTTTAACGGGCCGGGCCATTTTAATGACCCTGATATGTTGGTGGTTGGATATGTAGGTTGGGGACCGAAATTACACTGCACCAAACTTACAGTTGATGAGCAATATACACATATCAGCCTTTGGTGCTTATTGTCGGCACCCCTTTTAATTGGTTGCGACCTTGCCAAACTGGATGATTTTACAATCAGTCTGCTAACCAATGATGAGGTGCTTGATATTGACCAGGATCCTCTGGGAAAACAAGCCGTACTGGTTGCTCAACAGGGTGATCTTGATGTTTATTCCAAGCCTTTGGAAGATGGATCTATTGCGGTTGGCTTGTTTAACAAAGGTACTGATAAGGCCGTTGTTTCTGCTAAATGGTCAGACCTGAAGATTTCAGGAAAACAAATTGTCCGTGATTTGTGGAGGCAGAAAAATCTGGGAACATTCAATAATAAATTTGAAGCAGAAGTTGCACCACATGGAGTCTTACTGGTTAAAATCAAACCATCCAGGTCCTAACCTTAAAAACAAAAAAACAGGTGCAGGCCACCTGTTTTTTTGTTTTCTGAAATAATGTTAATTATTATTTAGGACTGGTTCTGAACTATTTTCTAAGAAAAGCTGTAGCACACCATAAAACAGGTGCCTGTCCATGCAAATCCCCTGTATTCCTTTTGCGGTTTAAATAATACTGACGGTCATTCTTCTGGTTGGTACCTTCACATACCTCTCTAATTTCATTGTTATCATTGATATAACCGACCAGTGCAAGCCAGGCTTTCCGGACAGCAGGACTATATTTGTTTTTGTCGAGCCATCCATACTTTACCCCGTTGATCATCGCATAGGTAAACATACCGGTTCCCGATGTTTCTGGCCAGGATTGGGGATCATCAAGCAGTTGACGCCACATACCTTCTTGGGATTGATATTTTAACAGTGTGGCCATCATTGCCTGATAACCTTTCATAATCCGTTTGCGGTAAATATTATCTTTTGGAAGCAAACGAAGCAAATCAGCCATTCCGACTGCTACCCATCCATTACCTCTGCCCCAGTAAAATGGCGTTTTGGGTGCATGATAGAAAAGTCCATTGGGACGTTGCAATGAATCCAGGTACATGGCCATTTCCTTTGCCGCACGGTCAATGTATTTTTTGTCTCCGGTGGCCCGGTATGCCTGGCACTGAATGGAAGTAATCATAAACATGTCATCAATCCATAAACGGGTTTGCCAGGTATATCCATGTTGAACAAAATCTTCCGCATTCTTTGTCAGGTGCTGACTTTCAGGTTTTTCCCATTGCTTGTCTGCAAATTTTAAACCCAGTTCAAGGCATCGTTTATCCTTGTTTTGTATGTAAATTTCAAGTGGGACTATGCCAAAAACAGTATAATCGACATGTACAGGATGGGGAATAAGAGAATCTTTAACACCCCAAAACGGTTCAAATCGTTTGGCAAGATTTTGGGCAAGTTCCTTGTCATTACTTTCCTTTGCGAATGTAAGCGCACCATACCAGGTACATACCTCTGGATAAGTAATTTTTTTAAGCGGGGTCTTCTTGCCGGGGTTTTGATTGGGTGGAATTAAAAAATGTTCGGCTACACGCTTACCTATTTCCT